>JANONO010000298.1:0-11061 GCA_031420875.1 Gallionellaceae bacterium
GCCTTGCAGGTCTATAGCGCGGATCAATACGTGTGCATAGATGCTGCCACGCGGCGCAATTTGGAAATCACCCAAACCCTGCGCGGCGAGCTTGCTCCTACGCTGCTGTCGTTGCTCGATACCTGCGCTACCAACATGGGCAGTCGCCTGCTGCACCACTGGCTACATCATCCCTTGCGTGACCGCAATATTTTGCGGGCGCGGCTGGAGGCGGTAGAGCAACTCATGGCTTCATTTCCCTCTCCCGCAAGCGAGATTAAGGGTGAGGGGTCGCACGACGAAGCACCGCCCTTCTTAAATACCCTCTCCCCAGCCCTCTCCCGCCTGCGGGAGAGGGAGCTATACCGAATTGTGCATGAGCAACTCAAGCCATGTGCCGACGTGGAACGCATTACTGCACGTATCGCCTTGAAGAGCGCGCGTCCGCGCGATTTATCCGGCTTGCGTGACACGCTCACCCAATTGCCGCAACTGCATGTCGCACTCGGTAGGGTGGGTAGCTCTGCTGTCCACGCAGCATCTCGCGACAATAACCGGGTGGGCATAGAAGCATGCCCACCCTACGCACCCTTGTTGCACACCCTTGCCGACGCACTGCAAGCCGATGCACAGCTAATCACTACCTTGCAAAAATCACTGCGCGCAGAACCCTCCAGCGTCCTACGCGAAGGCGGTGTCATTGCCGACGGCTATGATGCTGAACTGGACGAACTGCGCGGCATTCAAACCAATTGCGGCGATTTTCTGTTGAAACTGGAAGCGCGTGAACGGGCGCGCAGCGGCATCGCCACTTTGAAAGTCGAGTACAACCGCGTACATGGCTTCTACATCGAAGTAACTCACTCGCAATCCGTCAATGTACCGGATGATTATCGCCGCCGCCAAACCTTGAAAAATGCCGAGCGTTACATCACCCCCGAACTCAAAGCATTCGAGGACAAGGCGCTGTCGGCCAACGAGCGCGCACTGGCGCGTGAAAAATTTCTGTACGAACAATTGCTGCAACAACTCACACCCCATATCGCTGCGCTGCAACGTATCGCCGCTGCTATGGCTGAACTGGATGTGCTGGCCACTTTCGCCGAACGCGCTGCCACACTGAATTTTTGCGCGCCGCAGTTCGTGGACGAAGCTGTGCTAAGCATTAGCAAAGGACGACATCCGGTAGTGGAAGCACAAGCCAAGGAAAAGGATCAAGGCCAATTCATCGCCAATGATTGCGAACTGAACGACGCGCGCAAAATGTTGCTCATCACCGGCCCCAATATGGGCGGAAAATCTACCTACATGCGCCAGGTGGCGCTGATCGCTTTGCTGGCGCATTGCGGCAGCTTCGTGCCGGCAGAGCAAGCCGTGCTGGGCGAGATAGACCAGATTTTTACCCGCATCGGCGCATCGGATGATTTGAGCGGAGGCCGCTCCACCTTCATGGTCGAGATGACCGAAGCCGCCAACATCCTGCACAACGCCACCGAAAAAAGTCTGGTGCTGGTAGATGAAATCGGGCGCGGCACCTCCACCTTTGATGGCCTGGCACTGGCCTACGCCATTGCCCGCCACTTGCTGGAAAATAACCGCAGCTATACTTTATTCGCCACGCATTACTTTGAACTGACGCGTCTGAATGAAGAATTTCAACAACTGGCCAATGTTCACCTCGCTGCCATAGAACACCAGCACAGCATCGTCTTTCTACACAGCGTCAACGAAGGCGCAGCCAGCCAGAGCTACGGCCTGCAAGTCGCTGCGCTGGCCGGTGTTCCGAATGTGGTTATCCGTCATGCGAAAAAGCAACTGCGTTTACTGGAGCAAAACAGTGCCGCGCAGAACCCGCAGGGGGATTTGTTTGCTGCTGTGCCAGATACCCCGGAACAGGAGGAACATCCGGCCTTGATTGCTTTGCGTAAGACGCAGCCGGATGAATTGAGCCCTAAGGATGCGCTGGAGAAATTGTATCAGTTGAAAAAGCTGGTGTAATTCGTGCTGCGGCGTATCCAGCCCTTTAAGGTTGGACAGGTTTTTAGTCGTTGTGTAACCTTTTCTAAAACATCCTCGAATCTAGCAATGCGAGGTAATTGAAAATGTAAACTGGCTTCTAAAGTTAGCTATACTTTGATATATCTCCTTGCGGTTTTAGGCTTCTCCTTGGTGATTCGATAGCAGCAAGTGCAACAACGAAGAGTGCAGGGAGGTGGAGTGTTGTAAACGTGGGTTATATTTATTTTTAAATCAATAAATTTTAAAGGAGACTCAAAATGAACAACAATCAAATTTTGTCAGCAGCAATCGGTAGTTTGTTAGTCCTGGGTTTAAGCAGCAATGCAAGTGCAGCCGAGAAGCCCGCCATGGAGAAATGTTTTGGTGTGGCCAAGGCTGGCATGAATGACTGTGCTGGCCCCAAGAGTTCGCATTCTTGTGCGGGGCAAGCTACCAAAAATAATGACGCCACTGATTTCGTCGCTGTACCTAAAGGAACTTGCGACAAAATCGCAGGCGGCGTGGCCATGATGAAAGAAGAAGGTGGCAGCATGATGAAGAAATAATGTTTTTGCAGATAGGAATATAATTGAAAATGCCCGCAATCAATACACTGCCATGCAGCGCAGGAATAGGGTTGCGGGCATCTCATTATCGTGAAGTGCTGAACAACCTACCCGCCCTAGGCTGGGTCGAAGTGCATAGCGAAAATTTTTTTGGTGGCGGTGCGCCGCTGCATACCCTGCTACGGGTGCGTGAGCATTATCCGATCAGTCTGCACGGAGTGGGGCTAGGTTTGGCCTCCCCCGATGCGATAGACAATAATCATCTGCTGGCATTGCGTCATTTGTGCGATGCGGTGCAACCGGCTAGCGTATCTGAACATTTATGCTGGAATGCGCTGGATGGTGAAGTCATTAACGATTTATTGCCTTTCCCCTATACTGATGCAGCACTCCGGCATGTAGCTGCGCGCATAGAGCAGGTGCAGGACACGTTAGAACGACCAATGCTGGTGGAAAATCTGTCGAGCTATCTGGCTTTTAACAGCAATGAAATGAGTGAAGCCGAATTTCTGGCTGAACTATCGCGCCGCACCGGCTGCGACATTTTGTTCGACATCAATAATCTGTACGTCAATGCCTGTAATCTGGGTGTGGATGCTCATGCTTTTATTCATGCGCTCCCGGCACAAGCCGTGGCGGAATATCACCTAGCGGGTCACAGCAAGCAGGGCGATTGTCTGGTGGATACACATAGCCGCCCGGTGTGTGATGAGGTGTGGGCCTTATATCAAACCGCATTGCAACACATCGGGTCGCGTCCCACACTCATAGAATGGGATGCCGACATTCCTGCCTTGTCGGTGTTGATGAATGAAGCCGCGCAGGCGCAACAGCTAATGGACAATTATCATGCCTGCTTGGCGCAATGAGTTGCTGTGCTTGGCCAGTGCCATTCGTGGCCACGGGACGCTGCCTGACGGTATGGCTGCCAGCTCGCATTACTCGCTAGACAGTGCGCTGAATATTTATCGCAATAACTATCGCGAAAACCTGCACGATTCTTTGGCTGCCGCCTATCCCATTGCGGTGCAACTGGTGGGGTCAGATTTTTTTAGAATGTTGGCACGAAAATTCATTGAGCAACACCCTTCACGCAGCGGCAATTTACATCACTACGGCGCACAACTTTCTGAGTTTTTATCCAATTTTCCAGCCACAAAAAATCTGCCCTACCTACCCGACTTCGCTCGTCTGGAATGGGCTTGTCACCAAGCCTATTACGCCGCCGACCATGCCCCATTTAATCCGTTGCAGTTGAGCGAGATTGCGGAAGAAGATTTTTCTACCATGCTCTGGCACTGTCATCCCGCTAGTTTTCTGCTGCATTCGCCCTATCCCTTGTTTGATATTTGGAGGGCCCATCAGCCCGGAGCTAATGCAGACTTTTATATTGATCTCAATCAGGCTGGCGGCGACCTGCTGGTCAGCCGTAATCTTGGTCGAGTAGAAGTCAGCGCCATATCGCCAAGCACTGCGGACTGGTTGCGCCGTATTCAAGTTGGCGTAGCGATGGGTGAGGCAAGTGAAGATACATTGGCGCGTTACCCAGATTTTGATTTACCAGCCACGATGACCACGTTAGTCAGCAATGCAGTGCTCATTAATTTTAGGATACCCACATGAAACAACTACGACGCATCGCAGGAATATATTATTCAACAAGTAAGCGACTCGATTATCTGTCGCCCGCGCTGGATCTTTTTTTTCGGCTATTTATCGCCAACGTGTTCTTCAAATCTGGCTTAACTAAAATAAAAAACTGGGATAGCACGCTCTATTTGTTTAATGATGAATATCAAGTTCCCTTGTTGCCGCCAGAAATAGCCGCCTATCTTGCCACCGCTGCTGAGCTTGTGTTACCAGTCCTGTTGGTGTTCGGATTGCTGGGGCGATTTAGCGCGTTGGGTTTGTTTGTTCTGAATGGGGTCGCGGTCATTGCCTATTACGCCAATTTGAGTGAGGCCGGGCTGTCCCATCATCTGTATTGGGGAATGCTGTTATTAGTTCTACTCGTGCGCGGCTGCGGCCAGTGGTCATTGGACGCATGGATAGAAAAATACCTGAAGTCACTTCCCCCTAAGTGACGGTCAATATTTTATATTTTTAGAGATGCGCTTCACATTCTGCCGTTTTTTAGATAGGATACGGTTTGGAATTCAGCAGATACCCTCACATCGTCCTGCGTTGCAGGCAATATCTTTAAGCCACCATCCATAAATAAGGCGAGAACCACCATGAGCGAACACATCCGTTATGTTACTGACCCAACTTTTGCTGCCGAGGTGCTGCAAGCGCCGTTACCGGTGCTGGTGGACTATTGGGCGGAGTGGTGTGGCCCGTGCCGCATGATTGCTCCGATACTGGAGGAAATCTCCAAGGAGTACGCCGGGCGTCTGACCGTAGCAAAACTGAACGTGGACGAGAACCAGCAAACTCCGCAAAAATATGGCATTCGTGGCATCCCCACGCTGATGTTGTTCAAGAATGGCAATATTGAGGCCACCAAGGTTGGTGCTCTATCGAAATCACAACTGACCGCCTTCATTGACAGCCATATATAAAATTCCCATGTTTGTTATTGACAGCACCATTTAAACCATTTAACCTCGCGTTCGTAGCTGTTCTGCTTCGTCCCCGTTGCACACCCCCCGATATATTGTTGCCATTTAAAAACCCAAAACCAAAATCTTGAAACCTAGTTTTTTCTTAAATTAGACCGCAAGAAATTAAACCCAAAAAATTTAACCCAAGTACGTTCCCTTAACTTCGCTTCATTTCTATCCCTATCCCTATGCACTTATCCGACCTCAAGACCAAACACATCACCGATCTGGTGGAAATGGCAACGACCAACCAAATAGACAATGCCAACCGCATGCGTAAGCAAGACCTGATTTTTGCCCTGTTGAAAAACCAGGCGAAAAAAGGCGACAGTATTTTCGGCGAAGGCACGCTGGAAGTGCTGCCAGACGGCTTCGGCTTTCTGCGCTCACCGGACACCTCTTATCTGGCAGGGCCGGATGACATCTACGTTAGCCCCAGCCAAATACGCCGCTTTAATCTGCATACCGGTGATTCGATTGAAGGCGAAATACGCACCCCCAAGGAAGGCGAGCGCTACGTTGCGCTAGTCAAGGTGGACAAGGTTAATTCCGAAGCGCCAGAAAATGCCAAGAACAAAATCCTGTTTGAAAATTTAACACCGCTGTTTCCGACGCAGCAAATGACACTGGAGCGCGACATACGCGCTGAGGAAAATGTCACTGGCCGCATCATTGATATCGTCGCCCCCATAGGCAAGGGACAGCGCGGGCTGCTGGTGGCCTCGCCCAAATCGGGTAAGACGGTCATGTTGCAGCACATCGCCCATTCCATTGCTTCTAATAGTCCAGACGCACATTTGATTGTGCTGCTGATAGATGAGCGTCCTGAAGAGGTGACCGAGATGAGCCGTAGTGTGCGCGGCGAAGTGGTCGCCTCCACCTTTGATGAGCCTGCTACACGTCACGTACAAGTGGCGGAAATGGTGCTGGAAAAAGCCAAGCGCCTAGTCGAGCATAAAAAGGATGTGGTCATCCTGCTTGATTCCATCACCCGACTGGCGCGCGCCTACAATACTGTGATCCCCTCATCGGGCAAGGTGTTGACGGGTGGTGTAGATGCCAATGCGTTACAACGCCCCAAGCGTTTTTTTGGTGCGGCGCGCAATATCGAGGAGGGTGGCTCGCTCACCATCATCGCCACCGCGCTGGTAGATACCGGCTCGCGCATGGACGATGTGATCTACGAGGAATTCAAGGGTACCGGCAATATGGAAATCCATCTTGACCGGCGCATGGCGGAGAAACGTATTTATCCGGCGATCAACATCAATCGTTCTGGTACGCGCAAAGAAGAGTTGCTGATTAAAGCCGATGTGCTGCAAAAAATCTGGGTGCTGCGTAAGCTGCTATACCCGATGGATGAGCTGGAATCTATGGAGTTTTTGCTGGACAAGATCAAGGCGACCAAGAACAACGCTGAATTTTTCGATTCGATGCGGCGTTAGAGGATGGCCGATTTACGGCCACCTCGCGATTATTTAGCGAGCTGTCTTTCGCGTATCTCGTCCAGCGTTTTGCAATCTATGCACAAGGTGGCGGTGGGTCGTGCTTCCAAGCGGTTTAGCCCGATTTCTACGCCACAATTTTCACAATAGCCATAGTCGCCGCTGTCTATCCGAGCCAACATTTCATCAATTTTCTTGATTAGTTTGCGTTCCCGGTCGCGGTTGCGAAGCTCTAGCGCCATATCGGATTCCTGGCTGGCGCGATCATTCGGATCTGCAAACACCGTGGCCTCGTCTTGCATGGTATGCACCGTGCGGTCTATATCCTCGCCTAATCCTAGCTTGATGTTATTCAGAATAATGCGGAAGTGATCCAGTTGCTTAGGGTTCATATAAGCCTCTCCCTTTTTAGGGCTGTAAGCAGCCACAGGGGTATTGGATGAGGCCAATTTCTTTTTGGGGGGCAGCTTAGTTTGCACAGACATTCAATAAATCTCCAAGAAAAAGCAATATATTTTAAGCGGTGAGTAGAAAGATTAAAGTATAGCTAACAACAAAACCGCGCTTTAATACCAGAAATACCCTAGCGCCGCAACTAAAATCATCCTCTCGTTACCATAGTCTCATTATTTCAAGGCAGTAACTCCCTGCCGCTTGAGCATGCTCACCAGAAAAATAAGTGGCAAACCTATTAAGGCATTCGGGTCGTCCCCCTCCATCCGCTTGATAAGTGCAATACCCAGACCTTCAGATTTTGCGCTGCCCGCACAGTGATAAGGTTGTTCTTTTTGCAGATAACATTCGATCTCGTTGTCGCTCAACTCACGGAACTCTACGCGATTTTCGGCTAGCTCAGTTTGCATCTCATCGGTGCGCGCATTCAACAGGCTCAGAGCAGTATAAAAAATTACGCTTTTGCCACTCATGGCGCGCAGTTGGCGAGTGGCATTTTCGTGGGTGAGTGGCTTACCTAAAATTTGCGAGCCTAAAAGCGCAACTTGATCCGAGCCTATAATCAAGGCATTAGGGTAACGATGGACGACAACTCGCGCCTTTTGCTGAGAAAGGCGAATTGCGGTTTGTTGTGCGTTCTCACCGCTGAGCGGAGTTTCGTCTATATCGGGAGCAGCGATTTGAAACGGGATAGTCAGTCGTGCCAGGAGCTCGCTACGATAAATTGAGGTGGAAGCCAATACAAGTAGTTGTTCCAAGAAAATTCCTTATAGGTCTTTTTGACAGGGAGGGGCGAAATATATATCATGCGCGCCTTGCGTTTGTACGGCAATACACTTTTTGCACGGCAATACTCTCATGTTCGTACAGCAATATATAGACAGTCTGGACTTTTCCCGTAACGGTCTGGAAATACGGGGAAAAATTCCGGCATCTGAAATGCCACGGTTGCAGGCTATGTTAGCCGCACCCGAAGGCGAGTTTAGCTACCTTGTGCGGGGTGTGTGCAGCAGTCTAGGTAGGCCGATGCTGCAAGTAACGCTGGATGGGTCGTGCCAATTGATTTGCCAGCGCTGTTTGCAGAGTTTAGCGTATCCGGTAAAACTGCTTACGCATTTAATTTTAGTGCCAGCGGATCAACTGGATCTAGCTGAGGATGATGGCGAAGATTGCGACAGCATCCCAGCCGATACGCGCACCGATGTGCTGGCTCTGTTAGAAGAAGAGTTGTTGCTGAGTTTGCCGTTTGCGCCCACGCATCCGCCAGAGAGTTGTAGCTTGGCAATGGGTAGCTTGGCAATGGTTGGTGAAGAAATAAAAGAAGCAGGGCCGGCAGCGACGAACCCGTTTGCTGTGTTGGCTAAATTGAAATCTGGTTAAATTTAAAATAAGTAGTTTTATCGTTTTTGTAAGGAGTTAAATTATGGCAGTCCAACAGAATAAAAAATCCCCGTCGAAACGCGGCATGCACCGCGCACACGATTTTCTAATCAGCCCGCCGTTAGCGGTTGAACCCTCTACCGGCGAAACGCATTTGCGCCATCACATCAGCCCGAGCGGTTTCTATCGCGGCAAGCGGGTTGTCAAAGCTAAAAGCGAATAAGCCTTAACATCTGGGGAATCATGCCCATCACCTGCGTGATGGACATCCCTTGAAATTTTTTTAAGCACTGCGTTACGAGGATCACCTAGTGGATGTCACAATAGCTATTGATGCCATGGGCGGTGACCATGGCACGCACGTTACTGTTCCTGCCGCTTTAGCATACCTGCGTAAAAACCCAAACGACACCATCGTGTTGGTTGGGTTGGCTGATGCTATTGCGGCCGAGCTACATGCACATGGTGCAGCCACTAGCCCAACTCTGCGTATTCATCCCAGCAGTGAAGTAGTCGGCATGGACGAATCTCCGCAATGGGTCTTACGCAACAAAAAAGATTCTTCCATGCGTGTCGCTATCAATCTGGTCAAAAATGGCGAGGCATCCGCCTGCGTCAGCGCAGGCAACACTGGCGCATTGATGGCCACAGCTCGATATGTGCTGAAAATGCTGCCCGGCATAGATCGCCCAGCCATCGCTTCTTTTCTGCCCACCTACAAGGGGCAAGTCTGCATGCTCGATCTGGGCGCGAACGTGGATTGTAATGCCGAACATTTGCTGCAATTCGCGCTGATGGGCAGCACCCTAGTGAGCGCCATTGAACATAAAGATAATCCGACAGTGGGTCTGCTGAACATTGGCAGCGAAGACATCAAGGGTAATGAAATCGTCAAGCAAGCGGCAGAGCTATTGCAGCAAAGCGATTTGAATTTTTATGGCAACATCGAAGGTGACGACATTTTTAAAGGAGTGACCGACGTGGTGGTATGCGATGGTTTCGTCGGTAATGTTGCCCTTAAAACGACAGAAGGATTAGCACAGATGTTGGGGGGGTTTTTGCGCGAGGAATTCAGCCGCAATGTATTTACCAAGCTGGCTGGCTTAATTGCCATGCCGGTACTAAAGGCATTCAAACATCGCGTGGATCATCGTCGGTATAACGGTGCCAGCCTCTTGGGGTTGAAAGGTATCGTGCTAAAAAGTCATGGCTCGGCTGATGCTTTTGCATTCTTGTGCGCCATTGAACGCGCTGCTGAAGAAGCGCGGGGTGGCATGTTGCATCATATTAGTGAGCACATAGAAAAATGGCACCATGAACGCCAGCGAGCAGTGGCGGAGGCATCCTGATGCACTCAAAAATTATTGGCACTGGCAGTTATTTGCCCGAAAAAATTCTCACCAATTTTGACTTGGAGAAAATTGTTGAGACCACGCACGACTGGATACTCAGCCGTAGCGGGATTGTCGAGCGGCACATTGCCGCTGATGACGAAATGGCCAGCGATTTAGCCCTTCATGCCAGCCGTCGCGCACTTGAGGCGGCCGGTGTCAGCGTGGATGAAATTGATTTAGTCATTGTCGCCACCACCTCGCCCGATCAAATATTCCCCAGCACCGCCTGCATCCTGCAAGATAAATTGGGTATCAAACAGGGCGCGGCATTCGACGTGCAAGCCGTGTGCAGCGGCTTTGTTTACGCGCTGAACACAGCCGATTTATTTATTCGTAATGGCCAAGCGTGCACCGCGCTGGTGGTGGGCACCGAAGTTTTGTCGCGCTTACTCGACTGGAAAGATCGCTCTACTTGTGTGTTGTTTGGCGACGGGGCGGGTGCAGTGGTATTGCAGCGTAGCGAAACGGCGGGCATTTTGTCGGCAAAGCTACATGCCGATGGCCGCTACCGCAACATGCTTTCCGCCAAGGGTAATATTCAAGGCGGCGCGATCTCAGGCAATCCTTATATCGAAATGGATGGCAAAGCGGTATTCAAATTCGCGGTCAAAGTGTTGAGCGATGTGGTGGAAGAAGTGCTGGCGGCAAACAAAATGACCGGTGCCGATATAGACTGGCTGGTGCCGCATCAAGCCAATATCCGCATCATGGAAGCCACCGCCAAAAAATTGGGCATGAGCATGAACAAAGTGGTGGTCACCGTTGCCACCCACGGCAATACCTCGGCTGCATCCATCCCGCTGGCGCTGGATACCGCAGTGCGCGACGGACGTATTCAACCCGGGCAAAATGTGCTGCTGGAAGCGGTTGGTGGTGGGTTTACTTGGGGTGCGATATTGATTCGCTGGTAGCTTAAAGGCGGTTGGTAGTCGTTAGACGTTAGTCGCGAGTTAAAACCTGACCTCTGCCACCAACTAACGACTAGTAACTAACGACTGTTTCAATATGACAAAATTCTCTTTCGTTTTTCCCGGCCAAGGATCTCAATCACGCGGCATGATGAATGCCTATGCTGATTTCCCCGTGGTGCGCGCTACTTTTGCCGAGGCTTCAGACATCTTGCACCAAGACCTGTGGCAACTGGTGGGGGAGGGCAGTGATGCTGACCTTATCGCAACAGTCAACACGCAACCCCTCATGCTCACTGCCGGAGTGGCCGTCTATCGCGCTTGGCAAAGCCTGA
>JANONO010000299.1:0-1539 GCA_031420875.1 Gallionellaceae bacterium
GCCAAACCATAGCCTTCCATCCCGCGCAAGGCATTGCTCACACTGGTGCGCGATATGCCCAGGCGCTGCGCAAGTGTTTTCCCGGAATGGAATTCGCCGTCCACCAACAGCCGCAACAGGGCAAACGTAAGCGGTTTTGCCACGACGCGTTGATGGGAAGCTGTGGCGGCACCGTTCACTGCGGCAGATCTCCCTGTGCTTGCGGGTGCTTGTGCTGGTTTAGAAAATCCATGATTTCCTGCTTCTGATTCAATGCGTCCTGATAGCCGAGGTCGATCAGGGCGCGGCAAAAATCCTTGTCGAACAGCAAATAGCTCACCAGATTCGCACCGCTGCTCCGCATCGCCCCCACTATGCGCAACAGAAAACGGATGGACCATGGCAGGTGTCCAGCATAACGGCTGGCAATTTTATCAATGGGCTGGCTGGGTGAAATGACCAGCACTTCAATTTTGTGCAGCTTCATTTGGTGACGTATTTCGTCTGGTACCAGGCTGACGGTATTGTTGATGCGCTGCAAGCGTTCTATGTCCACCTCCAGACTGTCGAGGAAAATACTGTCCAATGCATGGCCGGCAATGCGCGCCAGCGAGGGGTAATCATCCATCTGGGTACGGGCAGGCAGAGGCGCTCCGGCGTGAGCCGTGCCAATAACCAGGACGCGGGTGGCACCCAGGTGCAACGCTGGGCTGATGGGTGCAATCTGGCGCATGGAACCATCGCCAAAATATTCGCGGTTAATATGCACCGCAGGAAAGATAAACGGGATGGCCGAGGACGCCAATAAGTGTTTAGATTCGATTGTGGTCGCGACGCCCATGCGGCGCGCCCGCTGCCATGGCTGAATACCCTCCACACCTTGGTAAAAATTCACCGACTGCCCCGAGCCATAGCCCGAAGCGGTGATGCTTAATGCGTGTAACACTCCTGCATCTATGCTCTCCTGGATTTTTTCGCAGGGCAGGGCCTGTTCCAGCATTTGCGCCAGCGGCGTATTGTCCAGCAGTGACACGCGGTTCAATTTATTAATGCCCAGGGTATTCAAAATCAGGCCGGCAAACCAGAGTGCGCTATTACGTAACACGCCCAGCGGGTCAGAACGGTAAACATCATGCACCTGAAAGTTCTTCCAGATATTATCAAGATACTTCACCCCCTTGCGGAATTGCCGCGCATTCACTGCCAGCGTGGCGGCATTCAATGCGCCGGCCGAAGTGCCGCAGATAATGTGAAAGGGGTTGCGCGCACGGCGTGGTATGAACTCGGCGATGGCTTTTAAAACGCCTACTTGATAAGCGGCGCGCGCGCCACCGCCAGTCAAAATCAAACCTATTTTTTGCTGCGCACGCATTCGATTATTCCTGTTGAAAGGTTCACAAATCGGCAGACCCGGCTTCAGCACGAACGCTTTCAAGCGCATCACGCAGTGTTTCCTCGGGCAGCTCATTCACCAGAGTAGATAACATTTCTGCCGCTTCCGCCGCTTCTGGCGGCAGATGGCGGCCATCGGTATTGGCCACCAACACAGCCGCCGCCCCA
>JANONO010000300.1:0-5945 GCA_031420875.1 Gallionellaceae bacterium
GTTTAGGATAGCGGTGGCCAAGTGCAAGGCATCAGGCGTGGCTATGGTCTTGCCGTCATATATGTCGGGTTTTGCCAAATAGTAATTTCTCAAGGGCACCTCTAAAAATTCAAAATCCTAAGCCAGGCAAGGCGCGAGAAAAATTTTAGCGCGCCGCATACGTTTGATATGTAAGCGTTAAAATTTTTGGAGCAACGCAGCATCGCGACGGAGTTTGGATTTTTAGAGGTGCCCTCAAGTCTCTGGCTAGCTTTGCCACCCGCATATCAACGCCAATCTTCGCACAGTTTGGTCGTTGCATTACCTCTTCAAGCATCGTTTCAACACCGGCTGGTATTTTCAGCGTGGTGATTTCGGTATAGGTGATGACCGAAGTCATAATCGAAATTTGCCGCTTCTTAACGCGCTCCAAGCAATCATGAATGCCCTCCATCTCGCCGGGCTTTCGGTTTGTTTCATTTTTGAGCCATGCCAGAAAAATGCATGTGTCCCAATAGTAAATAGGATTATTGCCAGCCATTTCGTAGCTCCCTAATTATCTCTTCGGATGGAGTGCCATCTCCTATAGATGGAGCAATCCCACGCAAATCATCAAAATTTGGAAGCGAGTCGGCATCCTGATAAATCTCAAGATGTTCAATATCTATGTGGTGAGGGAAAGGGGCATTTTTCCTGTATTTCATGTTGCCATATACGCTAACGCGCCGATTAACGGCTGCTATCGCATCTTCTCTTAAGTCACGCGGAAAGTGACAAGTAATGCTGCTGGCACCAAATTCTGGATACACAGTAAATACGTTTGCGCCAGCATGGATGTTAATTTGTTCGAGGCGTCCTTCAACAGAGCCATGACAATATTCGACATCGGCAAGCGCAACATCAATCCGCTTAGCAAACACCTCGGTTATATCAACGCGCTCATTGCCAACCGATAACTGTGTGGTTGTCACTCCCCTACCAACAGGGGCAGCAATTTCACGCAAATATTCAAGAATGCTGTAATCAACATCATCTGGAATAATCCCCCTCTGTATGCTATTTACAGTGCTATTGAATTTGTTGAATACAAGCGTGCGAACATCTGGACGGTTTTTAATCTGCCTGGCTTCCAGTTCAACCGTAGCAGGACTATTGTGAGAAAGTCCGACAACAACAAAGTCACTGGCTCGCTTGCCACCGGCTTCTTTGCAATCAAGTTTGGATAGGCTGCTATAAAGGTTCTTTAGTGCCTTAAGAAAATATTCAAGGCGAACGTGTCCTTGATCGCTTTCCAGACCTTCAATGACCAATTTAATGTGATGATTTTCCACGGTCACGCCCCTGTTGCTACGAATATACTGTGTGTCATTTGCAATGAGTCACAGCGCAGTGGTTTTATGTTATCACTATGTACCACCATGCGCGGTAGGTTTTTAAATCATCTCGTGCAACAAGCAAAGCGTATAGCACCAATGCAACTTGAAGATCAAAGGGCTTAGCATCGAATGGCACTTACTTAAGAACAAAATTAATTATTTTTCAATAAGTTAACATGTGTTTTTGTTGATAAGTTCGTCTATTTTTCTGCCTTCGCATTGCCTCATACCTGCTTTGTAAGGGCGTGGAAAATTAATATTGCAACAGATAGATTATTTTTAACTAATTGATTATATTTGTGTATATGTTAAGTAAGTGCCATTCGGTTCAGCATCATTTTTTCTCCCACGGCGCAAAACCAATAGGCCGTTTTTTCTTGGTATCGGATGGAGTCATGAGTTCGCTGATGGCTTCAAAAATAGCCCTGAACTTAATGTCATATTTCCTTTCAAGCGCGGCCAGCTTGCCGGAAAGCTCGGCGTTGGAAGCAAGCATCTGCCGTAACTGCACGAAGGCACGCACTACCTGAACGCTGGCCTCTACAGCGCGGGGAGAATTAAGTACGCTGGCCGCCATGATGGCTCCATGTTCTGTGAAAGCATAAGGGAAATGCCTGCGTCCGCCTCGTCCTGCTGGATTGTTTGAGGTCACAATTTGTGACCTCAAATGTGAGGTGGCAATTTGGGATTTTAAATCAGCGAATTCTTCGGCAGTCAGCTGAAACATGAAGTCTAGCGGAAACCGCTCACTATTCCGTTTAATCGCTTGGTTCAGCGCCTTGGTTGGAACGCCATAGAGCTCCGCCAAATCGGCATCCAGCATGACCTTCTGTCCACGGATCAGAAATATCTGCGATTCGATTTGCTCCACAGATATTATCAATGTCTTATTGGTCATCGCCCAACTCCGCGTCTATGGCATTCATCTATGTACATATTAGACCTGTCAAACCCAAGCGCCTACAAAAAATCCTATAACACGCACTTGGGAAAGCATCACAAATTCTTTGAACGCACTCTAGGCCGCCTCTAATCAAACACCACATCCCCCTCTTCCACCACATCGCCCACCTTGATATTCTTGAAGTCAAATAAATTCCCATCAAACAATTGCGAGGGTTTGATATTTTGCATGGCGGTAAAAATAGACTGGCTGCGACCGGGATACTGGCGCTCCCAAGCCGTCAGCATTTCCTTGATATTTTGGCGCTGCAAATTTTCCTGCGCGCCGCACAGATTGCACGGAATAATGGGGAATTCCATCACGCGGGCAAAACGAGCGATGTCTTTTTCGGCGCAATAAGCGAGTGGACGAATCACAACATGGTCGCCTTTGTCGGTGACCAGTTTGGGTGGCATGGCTTTGAGCTTGCCGCCAAAAAACATATTTAAAAAAAGTGTTTCTATCATGTCATCGCGGTGATGTCCCAACGCAATTTTGTTGGCACCCAATTCACCCGCCACGCGATAGATAATTCCGCGACGCAAGCGTGAACATAGAGAGCATGTAGTTTTACCTTCAGGGATTTTTTCCTTGACGATGGAATAGGTATCGCGTGTTTCGATGTGATATTCAATACCGATGGACTTGAAATAATCCGGTAGCACATGATCGGGAAAGCCGGGTTGCTTCTGATCCAAATTCATTGCGATCAGCCGGAAGTCAATGGGTGCGCGCTTTTGCAAGGTGCGTAAGATTTCCAGCAAGGTGTAAGAATCTTTGCCGCCAGACATGCACACCATGATCGTGTCATCTTGCTCGATCATGTTGAAATCGCCTATGGCGCGACCTACTTGCTGCTCCAAGCGACCACGCAAGCGGCTGAAATTGGAAGAGTGATGCTCGAAGTGGATAGGCTGTGTTATATCGTTCATAAATTTGTGCAATGCTAAAAATTAGGTGATGGCGCTTAGATATTAATACTGCGCCCGCCATCCACCGAAATAATCTGTCCAGTTATATAAGGCGCATCGTTGATTAAAAATTGCACCGTTCGCGCAATGTCTTCTGGCTCGCCTTGGCGCTTAAGCAAAGTATGTGCAATGAGCTTGCGCCGCCGCTCTACATCATCCCACTCGCTATTCTCCGGCCACACTATAACACCCGGAGACACGGCATTGACCCGCACCTGAGGAGCCAGCTCTTGCGCCAAGGCGCGCGTAAGCGCAGCCAACCCGCTCTTGGCCACACTGTAGAGCAGATGTCCGTGCATGGGACGCTCGGCATGAATGTCTATGATGTTGACTATGGCACCATGGCTGCGGCGCAATTCTGCTGCCGCCGCTTGTGCCAATAGTAGCGGTGCTTTCAAATTGGTGCCGATCAAATCATGCCAATTTTGTTCGTTAATATCTTCCAATGAAGTAGCAAAAAAACTAGAGGCGTTGTTGACCAGCCCATCCAGCCGACCAAAATGGTTGATGGTCTGTAGAACCAAATTAGACAGAGCTTGTGGTTCAAGCAAATCAGCCTGAAATATTTGTACCGAATTGGGTCGTTCGGCCTGCAACTCGTCCTGTATTTTTTTTGCGCTCTGTGCGGAAGTGCGAAAATGCAGCGCGATATTTGCCCCTGACGAGTGCAATCTGCGACATATTGCCGCGCCCACACGCTTTGCCCCGCCTGTCACTAGGATGACTTTTTCTTGCACCTTGCTCTCCCATTAGGATGTTCATTTTATACATAGCGTCATCAATCTGCCATGCGACCGCAGAACGAGGTCTGTTTTTAGAGCTGCCTTGTCCATGAGCTTATACTACAAACAGCATTCAAAAAGCATTGTTACCATTTGACTTGTCAGGATTTATTAAACTATAGTTCGCCCCATGCAAGCAGAATTAGATACTTTGGCAGAGAAGGTGGCGCAATTGGCGCAATTGGCTCGACGTTTGCGCTCGGAAAACAATTCTCTGCGCCAAGACTTGGCGCACGAGCTAAGCCAAAGCCGCCAATACTGTGACACCATAGACAGCGCCAAGGCACGGCTAGAGCAGTTGTTGGCGCAACTACCGGAAGAAGAAGCATGAGCCGCGATGTAAAAACATTGGATGTGACCATCCTCGATCAAGAATTTCGTGTCGCCTGCCCTGTTGAAGAGCGCGCAGAATTGCTGGATGCCGTTGCTTATCTGGATAAAAAAATGCGTGAAATTCGCGATCTGGGCAAGATCGCATCGGTCGAACGTATCGCCATTATGTCGGCCTTGAATATTACCCACGAGCTGCTAACCACGCGCCTTGGCGGTGGTTTTGACATGGCAGAATTTAAGCGTAGAATAGATTCCATGCAGGCAACCATAGACGCGACTCTTGCGGAGCAAGATGAGTTGTTTTAGGCGGCCTTTAGTTTGTCCCCTGCGGTGTTCGTCAGGCTCATTTATTCTTTGAACCAATAAGCATAGCTTAAGCTGCGACCCTTTAAAGTTACTGTTGTGCGCATCCTTTACGGATGTACCTGATGTAACCGGGAACCGGCTCACTTGAACCCAGGTTCAAGATATTGGGTCAACGGCACAGGCGGGGGGCTTTATTTGAAATGCGGCGCAAGCCGCATTTCTTTTTTAGAAAGCAATTGTGCGCTATTGGTTGATGAAATCCGAGCCAGACGATGTTGGTATTGATGACTTGGCGGCACTGCCAAGCCAGACCGTAGCATGGTATGGCGTACGCAATTATCAGGCGCGCAATTTCATGCGCGATCAAATGCAGGTGGGCGACGGCGTGTTGTTCTATCACTCGGGTTGCGAGCCACCAGGCATTGCGGGCATTGCGCGTGTTGCCAGCACCGCTTATCCCGATGCAACACAGTTCAAGCGCAGCAGCAAATACTTCGACCCCAAGGCCACACTGGAAACGCCACGCTGGTTTAATGTGGATGTGCAACTGGTGAAAAAAATTCGCTTCATTCCGCTGGCCGATCTGCGCCAGCACGCACAACTTGAAAAGATGCGTATTCTGCAACGCGGCAACCGTTTATCCATCACGCCGCTTGATCCATTTGAGTGGAAATTTGTTACCAACACGCTGGCTCATGATTGACTTAGAGTGGGTACTCGCATATCTGTCACTGGGCGCGGTCGTTGGGTTTTTTGCTGGCTTGTTTGGCATTGGCGGCGGGCTGCTGCTGGTGCCAGTCCTGCTGCTGCTGTTTGATAAACAGCATTTCCCCACGGAGCACAATCTGCATTTGGCGCTGGGCACGACCATGGCCACGATCTTGTTTACTTCGCTGGCCAGTATGCGTAAACATCACCAACATGGCGCGGTCAACTGGCGTGTAGTACGCACGATCACTCCCGGTATTTTGCTGGGTGGATTATTGGGTGCGTTGTTTGCTGGGACTGTTTCGCCGCTGGCACTGGGACTATTTTTTGCGGTGTTTGTGTATCTTGCCGCAGCGCAAATTTTGCTCGACATTCGTCCTCATGCTGCACGCCAGCTACCCGGCGCGGCGGGCATGACGCTCACTGGCGCATTCACAGGCTGGATCAGCAGCCTAGTATCCATAGGTGGCGGCACGGTTGTGATCCCATTTTTGATCTGGTGCAATGTGACGCTACGCAGCGCCATTGCCACTTCAGCCGCCATCGG
>JANONO010000301.1:0-3416 GCA_031420875.1 Gallionellaceae bacterium
CGCACTTCCACTATACTATTTTTGCCGGCGGTATCTTCGGCATCATGACCGGAATTTACTACTGGTTGCCCAAGTTCACCGGTAATATGTATAGCGCAAGCCTTGCAAAATGGCATTTCTGGGTAACCATGATAGCCTTTAACCTTACCTTTATTCCGCAGTTCTTTGTTGGAATGGCTGGTATGCCACGCCGAGTTCCTGACTATGCTTTGCAGTTCGCCGAATTCAACATGATTTCGTCGGTGGGCGCGTTTGCACTGGGCGCTGCACAATTGCTCTTCCTTTACCTCGTGGTTTCCTGCATTCGGGGCGGCGTGGGTGTTAAGGTGAGCGACAAGGTATGGGATGGCGCACAGGTTGATGGCTTGGAATTTACTCTGCCATCCCCGCCACCGTTCCACTCCTTTACTGTACAACCGATAGTTAAATAAGTGTGAGTAAATACCGGGAGGTCGCCATACCTCTTGGTATTTATGCCTCTTGGAATTTGAGGATCGAATATGGATGACGAGGCTAGAAAGCAGTTGCTGCATCGAAAAAATATGCGCTTGGTTTGGATATTAGTCGCTTTTGCGTTGATTGTTATGATGGTGACCATGCTTAAGACTTAGTTAGTGGGAGCGCAGTGGGTGAGAGCACAATGGGTGAGAGCGAGACGTTAATGGATGAGAGCGAGACGTTAAAGGTAAAGAACAGGCGCTTGATTTTTAAGCTGGCATCGCTGGCAATTTTTGCCAGTTTTTTGGGTATAGCGCTGGTACCCATGTACGACTGGATCTGTGAAGTGACTGGGCTGAATGGTAAAACAGGCGGAGCGGTAGCAAGTGCTGAAATTCCAGTTCAGGCCGACATGTCGCGCTGGGTTACGGTTGAGTTTATAGGTAATGTCATGCCGGGCTTGAACGTGGAGTTTACGCCCAAGCAGAACAAAATTAAGGTACGTCCGGGCGAAGTAGTAACGGTAGGCTATGTCGTCAGGAATGCAACGAATGTGATGCTGAGTGGTCAGGCTGTGCCCAGTGTCACACCTGGTTTGTCAGCTAAGCATTTTAAGAAAATTGATTGTTTTTGTTTTAAGAAGCAGGAACTTCAGGCGGGTGAGTTACGCGATATGCCAGTCACTTTTTTCGTGAGCCCGAAATTGTCGCAGGACATCAGGACAATCACACTGTCCTATGCTTTTTATCCTGCAATTGAAGGTAGTGAGGGGTTCAGGGCTGATAAGGTGTTGGGGATAGATTTATGATTTTAATTATTTATTTTTATTATGGGGAAAACAAATGAGCGCAACACATAACCATGGTCATTATTACGTGCCGAATCCAAGCCCGTACCCGGTTTTAATGGGGAGCAGCGTATTTTTACTTGCACTTGGGTTTATTCTGTACGTGAATTCATTCGGTTTGGGTTTGTGGACCATGATAGCCGGCGCGGCGTTGATGACGGTGATCATGTATAACTGGTTTGGTGCAGTCGCCAGCGAAAGTCAGGGTGGTCACTACAGCAAATGGGAGGATCGTTCATTCCGCATGGCTATGACGTGGTTTATTGCGTCCGAAGTCGCATTTTTCGCGGCTTTCTTTGGTGCGCTCTTCTACATGCGCATCATTTCTGTGCCGGGCTTGGCCGAGTCAAATCAGATATGGCCTGCAATTAACGGTTATCTCGGCACATGGCCAAGCGCAGGGCCTTTGGGGGAGCAATTCACACCTATGGGTGCGTGGGGGCTTCCAGCAATTAACACCTTCTTATTGCTGAGTTCCGGCGCGACTATAACCTGGGCCCATTGGGGCTTGCTGGCTAATAATCGTACGCAACTAAATATAGGCATGTTCCTGACAGTAGCCTTGGGTATAACCTTTATGTTTGTTCAAGGCTACGAATATTATCACGCCTATACCGATCTTGGCCTGACGATGGGTGCGGGCGCATATGGCGCTACATTCTTTATGCTGACTGGCTTCCATGGCTTCCATGTAACCATGGGCACCATCATGCTAATCGTCATTTTGATACGTTGTCTTAAAGGCCATTTCAAACCGGAAAGCCATTTTGGCTTTGAAGGCGTAGCGTGGTACTGGCACTTTGTGGACGTTGTTTGGCTAGGTTTGTTTATATTCGTTTACTGGCTATAACAGCAATACTGTTTCAGATGAGGCGCAGCTTGCTGCGCCTCATCTACTTTTGTGGTGAAATTAAACCAAAGTAATAACCCACCATCAGCAACACAAATAAACAAATTGACAGAGATATGCGCATGGTGAGTGCTTTCACGGTTCTTTTGCTCGCCCCTTTGTCTTTGTAAAAAAATAATAGCGCGCTAAACAGGCTGGCAACAATCATCAGAAATACGACTACGATAAGAATTTTTATAAGCATATTTTAAATATCCAAGTTAAATCAGAAAAGAGTTGAAACAGAAAGACAAATCATTGAGTGAAGATCTGCCAAAGAAGATTATGCTACGGTCACCTTGTTAATGCAATTCAACCACTATAGCTTTCGACCAAAACTGATCCCCACGATCGCAATCATGGCTGCAATAGCGGCTATGGTAATGTTTGGGCAGTGGCAATCCGGCAAAGCCATGCAGAAGCAATCTATGCAAGATGCCTATGATGTGCGTACGACACAAATGGCGGAGCGGATTACGCCAGAGGAACTGGATGCAGCCACACTTCGCTACAAAAAAGTTGTTGTTAGAGGCAATTATGAGGCACAGTTCCAGATTTTATTGGACAACCGAGTGGAGGATAAAAAGGCGGGATACCATGTCATCACCCCGTTCCGAATTGAGGCTAGTGAGCGGTATATATTAATCAATCGTGGATGGGTGTCGCTGGGCGCTGACCGTGGTGTATTGCCGGAAATTAAAACCCCCGAAGGGATGATTGAGCTGAGTGGTGTAGCGATGTTGCCGCCAAGTAAGCTGTACGAGCTGAAGCAACCCGAATCATTGGACAGCGGTTGGCAGATCGTATGGCAGAACATGGATATGGCACGACTCCGTAAGGCAGTGCCATTTTCGTTGCAACCCTTAATAATACAACTGGATCAAGCCAGTTCTAGCGGATTTGTAAGAAATTGGCCGCGCCCCGATGATAGAATCGCCACTCATCTAGGCTATACCTTCCAATGGTACGGGATGGCAGCTATGATGGCCTTGTTCTATTTTTTTGTAAGTATCAAAAAAACATCTGATGAAAAACTTAAGCAAACAGGAATTAAACCGTAATGACTGAGATAACCACCAAACCACGCAACTCAAAATCCGGGCTAATCATAGTTGCGGTTCTAATCGCTATATTTGCGCTGCCAGAAATTATTGCGGTGAGTCTGCAGGTCATGAAATGGAGGCCAGATTCAACTACTAACCGTGGTGATCTCATTCAACCAGCACGCGCAATTGAAGACCT
>JANONO010000302.1:0-4789 GCA_031420875.1 Gallionellaceae bacterium
GTGGTATCCGAGCCACCGCGTCCCAGCGTGGTGATGTTGCCATCCGCGTCCATGCCCTGAAAACCGGCCACCACCACCACATAATCATTGGACAGATCAGCGCGTATGCTCTGCTCGTCTATGCTGACGATGCGCGCCTTGGTGAACGCGCTGTCGGTGAGTATCTTGACCTGCGCGCCGGTGTAGCTCTTAGCTTTCAGCCCTGCATCCTGGAGCGCCAGCGCCAACAAGCCAATGGTGACCTGCTCGCCAGTGGAAATAATCACATCCAGTTCACGCGGATCAGGATTAGCCTGGATTTCTTTGGCCAGTGCAATCAGGCGATTGGTTTCGCCGCTCATGGCGGAAACCACCACCACTACCTGATGCCCGCGAGCCTTGAATTTCGCGACGCGCTGCGCCACGTTTTTGATGCGGTCTGCACTGCCGACCGAAGTGCCGCCGTATTTCTGAACGATTAATGCCACGATTTTCTATGTCTGACTTAAAAAGTGAGCGCAATTTTATCGCAATTGACTCAAAAATACGAGGAAACAAAATGGCTTGTATATACTCTCACCATGACAAAAATCACACCGCGCAACATTCCCGAAACCGCCTTGCAGCATTTGTGCGACAGCGGCTATCCCTCAGCCTTAGCCAAAGTTTTCGCGGCGCGCGGCATCACACAGGTTGCACAACTTGACACTGCATTAACCGGGCTGCTGTCATTCGACAGCCTGAAAAATTCGCGTGAGATGGCACTCCTCTTGGCTGATGCTATAGCTGCCCAGAAAAAATTCATGGTCATTGCCGACTACGATGCCGACGGTGCAACCGCCTGCGCCGTGGCGGTGCGCGGCCTGAGAGCATTTGGCGCACGGGTAGATTTCATCGTGCCAAATCGCTTTGAATATGGTTATGGTTTAACGCCGGAGATCGTGCGTCTCGCCGCGCAATTCGATCCTGATATTTTAATTACGGTGGACAATGGCATCGCTAGCGTCGAAGGTGTGACCGAGGCCAATCGCCTAGGGATGCAAGTGTTCATCACCGATCATCATCTGCCCGGCGATGCGCTGCCAGATGCGGCTTGTATTGTTAATCCCAATCAAGTCGGTTGCGAATTTCCCAGCAAGAATCTGGCGGGCGTGGGCGTGATGTTTTATGTGCTGCTGGCGTTGCGGGCGGAGTTGCGTAGCCGTGGTGAGTTTGGCGTATTGACGACCCTCTCCCCCAGCCCCTCTCCCGCTGGCGGGAGAGGTGAGCATGTCCCAGCCCCTCTGGATGAAACAACTAGCCTTTCGACTTGGCTGCCAAAGGCGGCAGCCAAGTCGCTGGTTATCCCGCCAGCGGGAGAGGGTGGCGCGCAGCGCCGGGAGAGGGACGTGAAAAAAGAACCCAACCTTGGCAATCTCCTCGATCTAGTCGCGCTGGGAACAGTGGCTGATGTCGTCAAGCTCGATCAGAATAATCGCATCCTAGTGCAGCAAGGGCTGCAACGCATACGCGCCGGGCGCGCCTGTGCGGGCATCAACGCGCTGCTAGAAGTTGCGAAAAAAAAATCAGTAAAAGTCTCCAGTCAGGATTTAGGCTTTACCGTCGGCCCGCGCCTAAATGCAGCGGGTCGCTTGGACGACATGAGCCTAGGTATCAATTGTTTATTGACCGACGATGACGCAACCGCAATGCAAATTGCCACCAAGCTGGACGCGCTTAATCGTGAGCGGCGCAGCATAGAAACTGATATGCAGGACAATGCGCTGGCAGCACTGGAACACATTAACCCCGCCGACAACATCAGCCTCGCGCTGTTCGACGAAAGCTGGCACCAAGGCGTGATTGGCATACTAGCCTCGCGCCTCAAGGATAAATATCATCGTCCAGTGATCGCCTTTGCCCGCGCTAGTAATGGCGAAATAAAAGGCTCAGGGCGTTCCATCGCCGCCTTGCATCTGCGTGATGCGCTGGATTTAGTCAGCAAACGTCATCCCGCGCTCATCAAAAAATTTGGCGGTCATGCTGCGGCAGCAGGTTTGAGCATAGCCGAAGCCGACTTTGAAAATTTTGTTGCGGCTTTTGAGCAAGTGGTCGGCGGCTTGCTCAATGCAGACGACTTAGCGCAACGCATCGAAACTGATGGCACGCTGGAGCAGGCTGAAATGAGTCTGGAAGTGGCGCGCTTGCTGGATGAACAGGTGTGGGGACAAGGCTTCCCTGCGCCATTATTCGACGATCATTTCACCGTACAAAATCAGCGCGTAGTCGGCGAAAAACATCTCAAACTGCGCTTGCTCAAGCAAGAAAAATCCCTTCGACCAAGCTTAGAACAGGCTTCCGAAGCCATCCTGTTTGGCCATGCCGAACCGCTGCCAGATACCATTCATGCAACCTACAATTTGAGCGTAAATGAATACAACGGCAACGCCAACGTACAACTGGTGATTCGGCACTGGGAAGCCATTCAATAAGATTGCTTTAAACAGACTTTTACTCTATTGACCTTGCAGCAGCCCGATGTTGAGATGTAAGGCTGCGGCATACGCATCGGGCTGGGACTGATGCGGCACCAGCCCCAGCAATGGCGCCGCGATGCGCTGTTGCAGCGCCTCGATATTTTCAGTCAATGCACGCATTTCATCATCCAGTACATTAGCCACCCAGCCTGCACATATTAATCCGCACTCGTTAATTGCGCGAAGGGTGAGCAGCGCGTGATTGAGGCAGCCGAGGCGCATGCCGACGACCAGGATGACCGGTAAACCCAGTTGAATTGCCAGATCGGCGCCATCCTGCGCGTCATTTAGCGGCACAAGAAAGCCACCTGCACCTTCCACCACCACCACATCGGCTTGTGCGGCTAGTTCGCGATAGGAGGCCAGGATGCGCGAAAACTCTATACGCACCCCGGTATTTTTGGCGGCAATATGCGGCGCTATGGGGTGCACAAAGCTATAGGGATTGATTTGACCTAGGGTAGCCAAGATGTTACTGGCGGCGCGCAATTGCTTCACATCTTCATTTAGCTCGCTCTCCCCGCTCTGCTCGCTCACGTTGCATCCAGCCGCAACTGGCTTCATGCCAACTACTCGCTTGCCCTGTGCGGCAAAGGCATGCAGCAACGCGCAACTGACCAGCGTTTTGCCCACAGATGTATCGGTGCCCGTGACGAAATAATTCATAGCTTGAATGAGGTCTTGATAATCGCGCGCCCATCGGCAATTTTTTTCGGCTGCGGTTTCCAGGAATGGCCATAGACCACTTCAAAAGTGGCGGGCAGTTTGCCGTCGCGGCGCATGGCTTCGTAATTCTCCAGCACCGCGTTCCACGCCCTCTTGCCCATCATGCCCTGCGCCCGTCCGGCAGTCACATTGTGCGCGCCTATGCTGCGCAAATCCTGCATCACCGCCTTAACGTCATGGTAGGTCAGCGTGATGGTTTCCATGTCCATCACCGGTGCGGCAAACCCTGCCGCCACCAGCATATCACCGATGTCGTGCATGTCGGCAAAGCGGTTGATGTGATTGTAGCCATCCGCACCCCGAAAAGCGGCGCGCAGTTCTTTCAGGGTATCCGGGCCGAAAGTGGAAAACATCAGCAGCCCTTCTACTTTAAGCACGCGCTGCAGCTCGACAAAAGTCGCCGGCAAATCATTGCACCATTGCACGGTCAAATTGGACCACACCAGCTCCATGCTGTTGGCCGCCAGCGGCAGCGCCTCGACATCGGCGCAGAGATAGCTTTGCTTGCCGCTGTTGAATAAATTGCGCCACCAGCTCGATTGATCGCGCGCGGTATGCAGCATGCCCTGCGCGATGTCGAGTGCGATGATATGCGCACTGACGTAGCGCTGCGCCAGTTGGCGCGTGCCCCAGCCGGTACCGCAGCCCGCATCCAGCACGCGCGTGGGCTTATGCTTCATGTAATCGAGCCTCTCCAACATGCGGCTGCACACTTCGCGCTGCAACACGGCGGCAGTATCGTAACCGCTGGCTGCACGGTTGAAGGAGCGGCGTAAAGCGCGTTTGTCAATGTCAAATTCATTCATACATAAAATCCGTGACGTGCTGCACAAAAATATCCGGGTGGGACAAAAACGGCGCATGTGCTGCGCCAGCTATTTTAACCAAGTGTGCAGCGGGTAAAGTCTGCGCCAAATAGGTTGAAGCTGCGAGCGGGGTCAGCTTGTCACGTTCCCCGGCAATGACCAGCGCCTTATGCGCTATCTCTTTTAATTGAGCGCGTAAATCAGTATCACGCAATATTTCCAGGCCATGTTGCAATGCTGCACCATCTGGTTCGCCGCGACTGTACAAACGCTGCCATACATCAGCCAGTAACTCGCGCTCATGCTCACTGCCGTGCATTTGCAGCGCAACAAATCGGCGCAAGGTCTGTGCATAATTCTCCTGTAGTGCATCAGAAAATTCAGTCAGCATTTCTGCCGCCATCCCGCACGGCCAGTCGGGCCGTTGCACAAAGCAGGGCGTGGTCGCTACCAGCACCAGACGATTGACTTGTTGTGGATGGCGTATTGCCCAGTGCAAGGCGATTTGGCCGCCTAATGACCAGCCGCATAGGGTAAGCGGCTCCTTGAATTGTGCTGATAATTGGTCAACAATAGAATCGAGATGTAGGTCTGCATTTATCCCGACAATGCTCTGTCGGGATAAATCCAGACCTACATTGAACCCATGCCCTGGCAAATCCACGCAATGCACGCGAAAATTCTGTGCGAGTTGAGTAGCTGCATTTTCCCAGACCCCGCCGTGCATGCCCCAGCCGTGTATCAACAGCAACGGCGCGCCTT
>JANONO010000303.1:0-4159 GCA_031420875.1 Gallionellaceae bacterium
GACCCGATCAATGCACAATGCCAGACTTTTAACAACTTGCAGCAGATGGGATTCGATCCGCAGCTGGTGTTGAACCATGACGGCCAATATGGAAATTTACTGGGCGATATTCAGCAGCACGGCGGGCTGCAAGCCGCACCATTGAGTAATGCGGGCATACCGCCCTATTTAAACAGCTTCGATGGTTCGCCCATATATGACGATTATGCTGTGCTTGCCAAATGGTGGGCGAACCGGCTGACACTGCCCGCACCCAGAGTGGCGCTGTACTACAACTCCATCAGCCTGCATGACGGCAATCGTTATGTCAGCAACCCTGCTAGTAATAGCCGTGAAATTTATCATCCCCGATTGCTCAAGCTGTTGGATAATCTGGATCGTTTCTTTGCCAGCTTGTCTGCATCTGGGCGGCGCGCTGTGGTGGTATTTATCCCGGAACATGGCGCGGCCATGCGCGGCGATAAAATGCAAATTTCGGGTATGCGAGAAATTCCTAGCACGGGTATAGGGATCGTGCCTGTTGGCATTAAACTGATAGGCTTAACAGGGAATGAAGCCACGCAGGCGCAGATTGTTTCCCAAGCAAGCAGCCATTTAGCGGTTGCGACATTGCTGTCCAATTTTATTAGTCACAATCCTTTCGGTGTAACAAAACTTGATTGGGCGGAATACGTTCGCGATCTTCCGGTTACCGAATATGTGGCAGAGAACGAGGACATCGTTGTCATGCGCCGTGGTGACGCATACTATCTGCGCTCCAAAGATGGCAAATGGATTGAATATGCACAATGACATATATGCTGCCGGGCAACGCTCATTCCATTTTCAATGTATAGGGCGGGTCGCAAAATAAAATAAAAAGGGAGGGGTGCGATGGCGATATATGCAGTTGGCGACATTCAGGGCTGCCATACCGAGTTGATGCAGTTGCTCGATCAATTTGCATTTGATCCATCGGTGGATAAGCTGTGGCTGGTCGGTGATCTGGTGAATCGAGGCCCCGATTCTTTGGCGGTATTGCGCCTGATTAAATCGCTAGGCGACAGCGCGGTCGCCGTGCTGGGCAACCATGATCTGCATTTGCTGGCGGTTGCAGAGGGTCTTGCGAAACTCCATCAAAACGACACGCTGGACGAGATACTCGATGCCCCGGATCGTGTTGATCTGTTGCGCTGGTTGCGCCAGCAGCGGCTGCTACATGCACAAGATGGTTATGTGCTGGTTCACGCCGGGCTGCTGCCGCAATGGAGTGTGGCGCAAGCAAAAAATCTAGCACACGAAGTTGAAGCTGCTTTGCGCGGCGATGATTACGTTACCTTCCTCGCGCAAATGTACGGCAACACTCCGCATCGCTGGAACGACAGCTTGCTCGGCTACGATCGCCTGCGCGTCATCGTCAACGCCTTGACCCGTATGCGTATCTGTACCGAAGCGGGTGAAATGGAATTTAAATTTAAAAGCGAAGTAGAAAACATTCCAGCAGGGTACATGCCGTGGTTTAACGTAGCCCATCGTGCCAGCCGCGATGCCACGGCGATTGTGGGTCACTGGTCGGCACTGGGTTTGATGATAACTGAAAAAATTATTGCGCTGGATACGGGATGTCTATGGGGCGGCCCGTTGAGCGCCATCCGACTTGAAGATCGGCGATTATTTCAGGTGAGTTGCAAAAATCCGGTGGCGAAGCATTGGTGATGTCTGAAAGAGCGTCGTTCATTGGCCATTCAAGTTGATCGCCCCGCTACTATGGAGACCCATTTCGAGGTGGGTAATGAGTATTGAGATGTAATCATATCTGGCTGTTGCACATATGTATCGAGCGGCGACAACCGCTTATCATATGAAGTCAAGTCAGGGATTTTTAATAATTCCGTCGGGATCTGATAGTGGGGTTTTAATTTTCGAACAGTTATTGATCCTTGCTCTCTTATCTTTTCCGTTACGTCCTCAATAATTTTTCGCTTGCCAGCAGAACTCCAATTGCTGTCAAGAATGATGTAGTCAACATTTTTGTCCATCAGTAGTTGGGCGACATGGGCTGGTGTTGTTGCTTTCCTCACCTTTGCTTGGAATTGATAGTTGTACCAATTAGGATAAAGCCCGTCTGAGTTGAGTCCGGCTGCCAAAGGGGCTGAAAATACCGCAACAGGAGTGCGCTCTACGTTGAGCTGGTTTACCAGTTCGACGGCATTTCTGATGGGCAGGCGATTGTTGAGATAAGACTCTCGACCTGATTGGCTCAATAGTGGCTGCAGCGATAAATCACCGTAAGGTGTCCCCGATTTAAAGAACACTAAATTTAAAAGAACGACTGCCCACCCAATAAAAAGCAGCGCTCTCTTAGTGAAAGCGGTATCTATATGGATCACGGATAGTGCCACGCCAATGCCAGCAGCTGCCCATGCAAATGCAGGAAATATATACCGCAGGTAAGTAAGGGCCTGGAAAGTTAACGCAATAGAAGCCCCGGCCACGACAAGCAAAACAACCCCTCGGTGCTGACGGGAAATTAGTAGCGTGAGTAACGCGGGGAAGAATAACAGCAACCACTGAAAACCTGGTGCGCCGGGCACACCGGGTTTACTTTCCAGGAATTTCAGTGTGTGGAAAGTCGCTTGATAGATCACATCCCAAGTCAGTCCTTTGCCAAAGGCAGTAGGTGCCTCAAAAGCTATTGCAGGCCAAAATGGCGATTTAAATATTTGGTTGAAAAATGGAAAGACAGGATTACCAGTTAGATACCATGCAGTAGCGTAAGGAATGCCGCCAACGACAATAAACAAAACTAGGCTTAATGCAATGACACGCATTAACTTGCGCTGCGCCCAAGTACGGTAACACGACACAAGCAAGAGCAGCAGCACTGGCAGAATAGTGAAAGTAACTGCTTTAGCTGCAAGCGCTCCACCTAATAGAAAACCAGCTACAGGCAGGTGAACCGATTGATCATTGTTTCGTTGGAGTAGTTTGAAAATAGATAGAGACCCTGCAACGATAAATGTTGCCCAGACAGACTCTATAAATAAGCTGCTGCTTTCCGTAAAGGTTAACGGTGCTGTCAAAAAAATCAGGATTGCCCACCTTGCGCCAACTGCACTACCGCCTGCCCACATTACCAAGTCGCGGACAAGCCAACTCATGACAAAAATAAAACCAACATTGATAAGGCGAGCAGCTGGTTCTCCTGCCAGCATATAACCTATTGAGAATAACCAGTCACCCATCATCGGCATAACAGCCCAAACGTAAGTGTTTACGTCATAGCCCCACTCATGACGAGTAGCTAAGTGTCCTGGAATGAAAAGGTGCATTGCGAGGGCGTCATGTCCCACTTCGGGCATAAGAGCGACTGAAAAGTGGACAAGTGCTACAAGTGAAATTGCCAAATCATGCCATTTCGATTCGGGAGGCTGGTGTAAATAGCTACCCCAGGAGCCAATGGCCTGCTGTACTCTGTACTCCCTCAAAATGGAGCGCCATCCAAGGACTATAGGAGCAGCCAACGCAAGTCCATATAGGCCGGGATAGTTGATTGGGAAGTGCGCTAATAAGCCGACGGCAGTGCCGTATGCGCCCGCGCCTAGCAGTGCGGTGGTGATGTTGGGCAGCTTATTTTTATCAATTTTTAACCCAGTGAGGATAGCCACACCCAGCATATAAGAGGCAAAACCAAACCATATTGTGACCAGTAGAGGCCAGAACGTGCCGGTTAAAATGGAAATTACACATGCAAGGATGCCGCAAGTAAGCAATCTGTTAATTTTTAGCCAAACAGAAAGTGCTCCTATAACGACTATGCCCACCACAAGAAAAGTTGCATAACGACGCAAAGAATCCCACGCGAACAACGACGCTGACGGCCATGACATCTGTGAGAATCCCCACAACGTCGCGCTGATCCCCAGTATAAGAGCCAGGAGGATTGTTAGCGATTGAATTTTCGCCATTAACATGCGATCTTTTTACAGCAATTTAGCTCAGCATTCATTTTGATGTTGTCCTAATCTTTTCACGTCATTAGGGCGCCTCTAAAAATTCAAAATCCTAAGCTAGGCAAGGCGCGAGAAAAATTTTAGCGCGCCGCATATGTTTGATATGTAAGCGTTAAAATTTTTGGAGCAACGCAGCATCGCGACGGAGTTTGGATTTTTAGAGGTGC
>JANONO010000304.1:0-2518 GCA_031420875.1 Gallionellaceae bacterium
GGTCAGTTTTGGAAAGCAAATAAACGGGAGGTGAATATCTATGAAACGCAAACCCAATCCTGAATTGATTGATGCAGATAATCCTGAATGGACGGCGGCAGAAGCGGGTGCAGCTGCTCCTTTGTCGGCATTGTCAAAAACGCTGCAAACCAAGCTGACTCGGCGTACACGAGGAACGCAGCTTACCCCTACCAAAGAGCGCATTACCATTCGGCTTTCGCCTAAAGTTGTGGAAACTTTCCGCGCCACGGGGACAGGTTGGCAAACCCGCATGGATGCGGCATTGCAGGATTGGCTCAAGACCCACGCACTGTAAAGCTTGCTTGCGGCTTCGATGTTGCCGATGAGGATTCTGTTGGGGCTGTTGCGGCCAGTGAGCGTGTCGGCATCATACAGGCGGCATCGTGTCCTTGCCCGTGTGAGGAACGATCCCGATGCACCGAATGAAATGCGCTTGACTCTGCTGAGAATTAGGCCGAACAGATTGCGCGCTACAAAACTGGACAATTCTAAAAACCCGCGACACATGATGAGACTAGAGAGAGTTGACAGAAGAACGATCGTTCTATATTCTGTCGGCTATGGAACAAGACGCTCAACACCTCGCCAAATTGCAGGATTACTACGCTGACCACGGCGTACTTCCGCCGTACTCTACTGTGATGCTGCTGCTCGGTTTTAAGTCTAAATCAGCAGTGGCAGCGCTGGTGGCCAGGCTCAAACTGCTCGGCGTCCTGGAAGCGACCGCAGAAAAACGCCTCAAACCCGGCAAGCGCTTTTTTGAGCGCCCGGTGTATGACAGTGTGCGCGCCGGTTTCCCCAGCCCGGCGGAAGACACCCGCCATGACACGCTCACGATAGATGAATATCTGGTAGAGCATCCTTCCAGCACGGTGCTGGTCACAGTCAAGGGTGATTCCATGATTGATGCAGGCATCATGCCGGGCGACACGGTGGTGGTAGAAAAGCGTAACTCGGCGAATACCGGCGATATGGTCATCGCCATTGTGGACAATGAATTCACCCTCAAAACATTGGGCAAGGAGAAAAGTAAGTTCGTCTTGATTCCTGCCAATCCAGCTTACCCCGTCATTCGTCCCCAAGCTGATCTGGAAATTTTTGGCGTAGTGGTGGGGCAGTTTCGCAAATACAAATAATCAAGCCAGTCTTGAGCTGGCCTAACGCCATCGCCCATGTGGATGCAGATTGCTTTTATGCTAGCTGTGAGCAGTTGCGCCGCCCGGATCTGAAAGGCCAGCCGATTTGTGTATTGTCCAGTCAGGATGCCTGTGTAGTGGCTAAGACCTATGATGCCAAGGCCGCTGGCATCACTACTGGCATGACGGTATGGGACGCCAGAAAATGCATGCCCCATGCCATTTTTCTGTCCGCCGATTTTCGCTACTACGGACAGATTTCCGACAAGCTATTCGCCATTTTGCGCCAATGCAGCCCGGTGGTGGAAGCCTACTCCATAGATGAAGGTTTTATGGACTTGAAGGGCTTGCGTAGTTTGTACCGCAAGCCTTATCAGCAGATGGCAGATGAGTTGCGTGCCACGGTGCAGCAGGAAATCGGCATCACCGTTTCCATTGGCATTTCTGTCACGCGTACGCTGGCCAAGATGGCTTCCGAGTACAACAAACCAAATGGTACGACTATCGTAGCGGGTAGGCGTATTCACGATTTTTTGCAACAGGTCAGCGCGCGCGACATTCCCGGCATCGGTGGCAATCGCGAAGCGCTGCTCAATAAATTTAATATTCACACTGCCGCCGATTTCGTCACCGCCAACGAACACCATATCAAGCGCCTGCTCGGCAAGGCAGGCACTGACTTGTGGCACGAACTGAATGGCACATCCCTATATAAAGTGGAGGCCGAACCGAAGTTGCCTAAGAGTGTGGCGCGTACCGCATCCATGGGACGGCTCACTCAGGATCAGGCAATTATTCGCGCACACCTTGGCCGACACGCCATGCGGCTATCGAAGGCGTTGATGGATAAGCGACTGGCCACCCGGCAGATAACGATTTTTTTGACGCTGAAATCGTTCGACCAGCAGACTGCCACAACAGCGCTGCCTTATCCCACAGCAGATTATTTTTTGCTAATGGCGGAGGCGAACAAAGCGGTAGATCGCTTGTTTGATGGCAGCCGGATATATCGTGCTTGCGGCTTGATTGCGACGGACATCAACATGCGCCAAGCAGGAAACTTTGATTTGTTTCAGCAGGCAGAGCAGCAGCGCGAGGACAAGCATCTCAAACTGCTGGAAACCGTGCATCGTGTCAATCACAAATTTGGGGACAACGTGCTGTCGGTGTGTAGTGTTGTAAAGTTCAATAGACTGCCGGGCAGAACACGCTTTAACTACCCGATGATGGAGTGTAGTTAATTTTCTACAATTGTGGTATTACGAAAATCAACACACTTACATACTTGTCATTAACGCGCAGGCTTGATAGAGTGCACATGTCTTTCAACCACCACATAGGGAGTTAGCACCATGAACAAA
>JANONO010000305.1:0-2782 GCA_031420875.1 Gallionellaceae bacterium
CCGATCTTCATAGCGCAGGCTGGCTAGCAGCGTAAGCTTGGACATTGGCCTAGCTGTGATGCCCGCTTGCACCAGCGTCGTGTCAACGCGACCGTTCAAACTGGCACCGATTTCGGGCGCGAGCGGAACATTGACGCCGGAGACAAAAGCGTCATCCTGGGTTGCCTTGGTGTAGGCGACCTTGAAATTGCTGCGTGTGGTCGGCGTAAAATTGTAGCCACCGGAAAGGTACAATTGGTGTGATTGATTATCGGGCGGCAGCGCAATCGGGGTATAGGTGGAAAGTGCGGCAACCCCCCCGTGAAGTTCAGTGCCGTGTTTTTGTTGTCATACATAGTGCCGTAATAACCTCCCGAAAGTTGCAAGCGCTCGCCTGTGTAGCCCAGAGTGGCCTCGATTTGCCGGGTGGTGGAATGGATGGGCTCCGGCGCAAATTCAAAATTACCAGTACCGCCTGTCGTACCGCGGGCGAATAGGCGCTCCCCGTCTTTTTTTTCATTGCGAAAATTAACCTGCACATCAAAACCGCCTACCATCCATTTGTTCAAGCCGAGGCCAACGCTTTTGCGTTGGGTCGTCAACTGCACCGGGGCGGCGGCGGTCGGGGCAGTGGGTATGGTCAGATTCGCGCTGCCAATGCCGGTCACGGCGGTGTTCGCCGTGTAGGGTTCGTAACGCGGTGTTTGGCTGAAGTCGAGGTAATAACCCCAGTTGCCTTGGCGGTTGTGTTCGAGCTTCAACTCACGATTTTCCAGTCCGAGATTTCGCCCGGTCAACTTGAGCCAGGTTCCGGTGGCATCGTCGCGCTTAGCGATGTCCGCATCGAGCAGGCCATAGCCGCCGCTCTGGTTCATCCCGGTGTATTGACCGAAGCGTGCGCCGTCGTCATTAACATATCCGACACCGACACTGAGTGTGCTATGCGGCTTGGTGAGATAGGCAAAGTCATCGCCTTCCGCTGCCCCCGCCGATCCGAAGGCGGCAAGCAATGCGGCAACGGTTGCAGCAAGCAAAAAATCCAAGTGTTTACGCGAGTTCATGGCCAGTCTCCTTTTATCAACGCCGGAAGGTTCGTTCGTTCGAGATATTCGCCGGATTGTTGGTGCCATGGATATTGGTATGGCAGTTCAAGCAGCCTCGCGCCGCAGTATTCGCGCTGGTGCTGGTGCCGGTAAGCGATGCAATGTTGCCGCGATGGCTGGTTGGCTCATGGCATTCCTGGCACAGAAACGGCACTCGCGCTTTGAGCAGGTTGGGCGTGGTCGTGCCATGCGGGTTATGGCAGATCGTGCAGTCCTCCTGCACCGGCTGATGAGTGCGGACGAAAGGCCCGCGCTTTTCCATATGGCAGGTGTAACAGGTGTCGTTCACACTGTCCTTCACCAGCATTTTCTCCCCCGCCGAGCCGTGCGGATTGTGGCAGTCGGAACAGGCCATTTTGCCTTCTTTGATCGGATGATGCGACGGGCGGTTGATCTGCGCGCGCTGTTCCTTGTGGCAGGTGAAACACACTTCGGATTGGGTGAGTTTGTCGCGCACTTTATCGTGGCTAACATGCACTTGATGGCAGGAAGTGCAGGTGGTGTCGCGGCTGGCGTGGGCGCTGCCCGACCAGTGGATGCGCATGCCGCCTTGGTGACAGGTCAGACAAGCCTGGTTTTTTTCCTGTGGTGAATTGGCTGAGCTCTTGCCGAAGGTTCGTTCAGGTTTCGGACGTTCCGTCGCCCCTGCTGGTTTGTTGATGTGGCTATCGCTCTCGCCGTGGCAACTGGTGCAGGTCGGGGTGCGCCCGTCGGCGACCGTGCCATGCCGGGTCTTGCCTATGGACAGGACAGGATATTCCTCAGACTCATCGTGACAGCGTGTGCATTTGGCATCGCCCTTGAGCACCCTGTCCATGTGCGGTGTCTGGTCAACTCCGCTCTCCTCTGCCCCGTGTGCCAGCATGACGACCCCGAACAAAAGAACAAGAATTTGCAGCATACTGACAAACGAGTGTCTCAGGTATCTCATGGAACAAGCCCTCCCGTTACCGCGCTCAACGCGCCAGAATCCACTTAACAACGCTGCGGACATCCGCCTCGTTTTTGGTCTTCAATATTTCATGCTGCCCTTCCTTGGGATCTATTTTTTCCGTCAGATGGGTGTAGAGTTTCTGCTCTGCGTCGGCATTACCTTGATATTTTTTGGCAACATTTTTAAACGCAGAGCCAACCTTTTGCTTGTCAACGGCGTGACACTTGAAGCAGTTGTTTTTTTTCATCAGGGCCAAGGTGGCTTCTTCGTCTAGGGCATGCACAACCGTGGCAGCAGTCAACCCGATAAACGCGAGAGACCCAATAATCAGCAATTTTCTATGTCTCATGACTATTCCTTTTCTATTTGAACAAACACGTTAGCAAAAAACTGCCAGTTTGCTGGATGCTATTCCCATGCCGTGAACCGACACCCACTGAAAAACGGTTCGGCTGAGCAGCGTTAGCGTACTAACGCAACAATAGCAGTCGTATCTATTTTCGCCAGCTTGAATTAACCCAGATTGAATTAACCGGGGCGTTTTAGAAACCATATTTGATACAGCGAAATAAAAATCTGTGCCGCCATTGAAAACCCTAGCACCGCACCGGCTCCGACCACGACGATGGCATAGTGCGAATCCCATTTGGTCAAGAACCACGCCAGAATATCCACGAACACCGCCACCATCGGCGACAGCACCAGAAAGCGTTTGAACCAGACGTTGACTTCGGACAGGATGAAAATATAGCCCAACGCAAATAGC
>JANONO010000306.1:0-4334 GCA_031420875.1 Gallionellaceae bacterium
AAACTTTTGCGCCCGATGCGCGGCAAATTTCTACTGTGCCATCACTGCTGCCCGAATCTACCACGATGATTTCATCTGCCCATGCCACCGAGCTCATGCAGGCACTGATATTTGCTGCTTCGTTTTTGGTGATAATAATGACGGAAATTTCGGCCATTTATTTATTTAACACTTTCATTTGCTCAACACTGGGGATGTCGGTTGATATTCCGCAACCCACCGCGGCAAGTTTGCGCGCACCTCATCATCTGCCATGGTCGTTGCCGTAGCCCATTCCAGCATTTGCGCCAGCCATGCCGCATCGGCTTGGCGCGCTTGGGCAATGCGTAACTTGGGGTGAGGGGTGGGTAAAGTATGCTCGCTATCTGCCAGCAATTCTTCATAGAGTTTTTCACCGGGGCGCAGGCCGGTGAATTCTATTTTGATTTCATCTTCGGTGAAGCCGGACAAACGGATCAAGTCTTTTGCTAGGTCGGCTATTCGCACGGGCTCACCCATTTCCAGGACAAAAATTTCACTGCCCTGCCCCATCAATCCTGCTTGCAATACCAATTGCGCCGCTTCGGGTATGGACATGAAGTAACGGGTAATGTCTGGATGGGTGACGGTAACCGGTCCACCCTTGGCAATTTGCTCGCGGAATTTTGGTATGACGCTGCCGGTGCTACCCAGCACATTGCCGAAGCGCACCATGATAAAAAGCGTGCTGCCAGCGTGCTGCAAACCCTGGCACACCATTTCCGCCAAGCGTTTGCTCGCACCCATGACATTGGTCGGGTTGACAGCTTTGTCGGTAGAAATTTGCACAAATTTTGTTGCGCCATGACGTTGTGCGGCCGTGGCTACGGTCCAAGTGCCCAGCACATTGTTTTGTATTGCCTGCCAGGCGTTGTACTGTTCCATCAGCGGCACATGCTTGTAGGCTGCCGCATGAAAAACTACGCTAGGTTGGAAATCAGTAAATATTTGATCCAAGCGCTTTGCATCACGCACATCCCCAATCAGACAGACGCTGGTCAAATTGGGAAATTTTATAGCTAGCTCTTGCTCCATGTTGTATAGCGCAAATTCATTCAGCTCAAATAACAACAGAGTCTGCGGCTTAAAGCGCGCAATCTGGCGGCATAATTCAGAACCAATGGATCCCCCCGCACCCGTGACCAGCACGCTTTTCCCGGTGAGCAAGGTGTGCAGTCCGGCATTGTCCAGTTGTACTGGATCGCGCCCCAGCAGATCGTCCAGCTCTACCGCGCGTAATTGCGAAATGGCTACGCGACCGCTGAGCAAATCATCAAACGAAGGAACAGTCAGCACCTTGATGCCCGCTTGGCTGCATAGATCAATGGCGCGTTTGCGTGCTTGGTGTGTGGCGGAAGGCATGGCTATAATGGCTTGGCTGATGCCTAGACTTTCCACCCATTGCGGCAAAGATTCAAGCGCGCCTAATACTCTAATTCCGTTGAGGATGAAGCCATGCTTGTCTGCGTCATCATCCAGAAAACCTACCAAGCGCCAGTCGCGGCTGCGCGCTAAATCTTTAGACAGGCTCACGGCCGCATCATCCGCACCCAGTACCAGCACTGGCTCGCCGGGCAATTTAAAGTTGTGGTACAAACCCTGCTCTTTCCACAGGCGGTAGATCAAGCGGCTACCCCCCATAATCAATAGCAATAGGAGCGGGCTAATTATCAGCACCGAGCGTGGAACTACGGCATTGACGCGGAACATCCACAGCACTAGAGGAATGAGCGCTGCCGCTGCTATTACGGCAAAAACAATGCGACGTAAATCAACCACGCTGGCATAGCGCCACAGCCCGCGGTATAAACCAAAGCGCCAGAAAACCACGCTTTGCAATGGCGAGACCCAAGCCAGCGTGTACAACATCTCATCTATGAAGTTGGCGGGCGGCTCGAAATTAAAGCGCAGCAGATAAGCCATGATCCAGGCAAATACCGCAGCCAGCAGGTCGTGCAGTATGGTCAGCGGCTTGCGATAATCTAGTTTAGACACGCGGACCTCGCTGAAATTTAGCCCAGCGATTATCCACAGCCAACATGAGAGTGGCATATATCCCACCCCACATTGCAAATAACGGCCACGGAAATTCTACCGAGTGGCGCAAAGCCCAGATAGCCGATGCACCTGCTGCAAACATCAAAATATATTCAAGCAATGCAATGTTGCGATGCCCCCAGCCCATTCGTATTAAGCGTTGATAATAATGTTCGCAATGGGCTTGCTGAATTTTTTCGCGTCTGAGAGTGCGCTTGAATAAGGTGGTGGTCGCATCTACTGCGAATGGAGAAAATACCAGTAGCGGAAACCACCACGGCCAATGTGCTTGTTGCCAGCCCCACAACCCCATGGCGCCAACCAAAAAACCTAGTGGGATAGAGCCTGAGTCACCCATAAAAATTTGGGCCGGATTGAAGTTGTAATATAAAAATCCCAGCGCGGCCGCCGCAATTGAAAAATTCAGCATCGCTTGTGTGTCATCACCGTGCATGAGCGCGGCCACGCCATACATGGTAAAGCCGAAAAAGGCCATACCACCGGCCAAGCCATCCGAACCATCCATAAAGTTATACAGATTGGTGACCCAGATGGTGCCGATCAGTGCAATCAGAGCCAGTGCGACGTTCTCGACCAGCAGGCCGCTGCCTATGACCAGAATAGCGGCGGCGGTACTGTGCGCCAGCAGGCGTTGACTCACCGGCAGGCCACGCAGATCGTCCAGCAGGGAAACCATGAATAGCATGATGACGGGCACCACCACCCACCACGCTAGCGACATAATCATCAATGCCCATGCCGACAAAATTCCTGCCATCAAGGCCACGCCGCCAGCGCGCGGGATAGGCTCGGTATGCAGCGAGCGTTCATTCGGAATGTCGGGGATGCTTTTACCCACCTTGCCATACACCAAAAAAGTGGCAATGAGCATGGTGACAAGCGCGGCGATCATAGGGGAGTAATGGCTCATTTTTTATAGACGCCCATTTATGGGTGAGTATTTGTGTACCAGTCTGCGGTATCTTGCAATCCTTGTTGCAACGAATACGGCGGTCGCCAATTCAAATCGCGCCGCATTTTATCACTATCAACTTGTAATGAACTCAGCAAACGCTCGATCTGCTCTGTTTTGCCGGCCATTCTGCCAGCAAATTTTAACAGGGCGGTAGGGCAGGGAAGCAAGCGGGCAGGCATTCCCATTGCTGCCCCCAGCCGCCGCAATAAATCGGGCGTTGAAATATCTTCACCATCGCTCACCAGATAAGTTTGCCCAATAGCAGATGGATGGATGGCACAGGCAATCAGCGCATCAACCAGGTTTCTGACGTAGATCAGGCTGCGGTGATTGTGTATGGAAGCGAAGGGCAAGGGCATGCGCTTAGCGAGTGCGTCCAGCATCAATGCAAAGTTGCCCGGCACACCCGCGCCATATACCAAAGGCGGGCGCACAACGACCACGCCCAATTCTGTTTCAGCTGAGAGGCGCGACAAACTTTGTTCGGCTTCCCATTTGGAAAGCGTATAGGCATTGTGAGGATTGATGCCGGACGTTTCTGAAAATTCTGTGCCGGGTTCAGTATGCAGGCCATGCACACCTATCGAGCTGACATAAACCAAACGCTGCACCCCGCTTACTGCGGCACACCGCGCCAAACGCTCTGTCCCGGCCACATTCACTGTGCGAAATTCTTGCAGCGGATGCTCAGCACTTTCGCGCAGCACATGTGCCCGAGCAGCAAGATGAATGACCACCTCCACATCGCGTAGCGCACGAGTCCAATCCGGCTCGCCATCTATCGAGCCAAGCGCGACCACCTCAATATTTTCATTGAACGGGCTTGCCGCGCGCACCGCAGCGCGCACGGAATGCCCTTGCCGCGCCAACTCGCTGCAAAGCGTTCTACCAATAAAACCATTAGCCCCGGTAATTAAAAAACTCACCATATACCGCCTACAATCAGCATTCCCAATGCCAGCCTATCCACAAATTTTCGTCTTCCTGCGAGGGCAAATTTCAGCAGCCGTAGTCGTGCAACCCAGCCCGTATTTTTTAACGCGAGTAGTAGCGTAGCCATATTCTCTTGCTGCTCGCGATTTGTTATCAGCTGGTGAATGCTGCTGGCGATCTTGTACGCTTCTTGTCGGTGCCAGCCCGCGCATGTTTTTTTCAGACGACGCAATCTTTGCCGAACTCCTGTATGCGCCCCAAATTCATTGTCGCCATGTTGACGATAAAGAACCGATGGGTAAGAGTCTATATGCCAAATCCCTGCGCTGGCACGACAAACAGCATAAACCAGCCAATCATGCAGCGCGCA
>JANONO010000307.1:0-3140 GCA_031420875.1 Gallionellaceae bacterium
GCTCTGGCGGTATCCGGGGGTGCTGCAGCGTAGAAGTTGCGGAAGATTTTTTCTGCATGATCCAAAATAAGGAAGCCAGCAAACAAGGGCAGCTTACGTCAGTTTGCTGGCTGCGGTCAACAGATTAAGTGAACGGCTTGGGGTATGTCCTTGTGCGTGCAAAGGAGTTGCTGGAGCATGCTTAGTGGGAAAATCAATAGCGAGATAGTTGGGTCGGCATCGCTTTCAAAACAAGAGGTGACTGCTCAGCGCTTTAGATCGCGGTAGAAGTTTTTATGGGGGCCGATTACTTCCAGATAAATCAGATGCACTCCTTGGTCAAGGGTATAGCCCAGCAGATATAGCTGTCCCTGGCTGCGGAATTTATAGACCAGTAAATCAGCAAGGTCACCTTTTTTGCACTCACCAATAGTGGGTTTTCCCGCTATGGCTTTGATTGCTGCATCCACATCGGTCGCAATATTGTCATGCAGTTTTTTGTATTGCCGGGCAAATCGCCGCGTCTGGAGAACCTCGTATTTCATGCCTTGCGGCTGTGCGGCACAAAGGGAGTGGCCTGTTCGCGCGGCTCACGCATCGAGGCCAGCGCTTCCGCTATAAAGCTAACCGGTAACTCGGGGTTGTCGAGTGCGGCACGCCCGACCGTAGCCCAATACTCGATCTGCCCAGCAATGGTGCGGTGTTCGACCGGAGCTTCGGTGCGCGCCTGCTCGTAAAGCGCATCATCAATTCTGACGGGCATTCCCATTTTGGTTCTCCGTTTAAGCATTGCTACAAAAGTAGTAGTATTGTAGCCCCCAAGAGTTGGGCTATGCAAGTGGCGGAGATTGCCGCAGCTTCGTCTTCATAATTTTCGGCATATTTAGTCTCGTTCCAATCTGCCCAAGAGCCAACTTATAACCCACCCTTTTCTGAATCCGAAAATATGCTATCGTTATCCAATTTGATGGAGACCACATATTATGAAACGAATTGCCCTGTTTATCCTGACCAACCTCGCAGTGCTGGTGGTAATCAGCATCACTCTGCGCCTGTTGGGCGTGGATCGTGTGCTCGACCAAAGCGGCCAAATTAATTTCAATGCACTGTTAACCATGTCAGTGGTTATCGGTTTTGCCGGTTCGATCATTTCGCTATTCATGTCCAAATGGTCGGCCAAACGTATGGTCGGCGCACAAGTTATCAGCAACCCTGCTGACCCAACCGAACGCTGGTTGATAGAAACGGTCAGCAAACAAGCACAAGCAGCGGGTATTGGTATGCCGGAAGTAGCAATTTATGAGGCGCCAGATGTCAATGCCTTTGCTACTGGCTGGAATCGGAATAATGCTTTGGTAGCGGTCAGCAGGGGACTGTTGAACAACATGAGCCGTGACGAAACCGAGGCTGTGTTGGCACACGAAATCAGCCACGTCGCTAACGGTGATATGGTTACGCTGGCGCTGATTCAGGGCGTGGTGAATACTTTCGTGGTTTTCTTCTCCAAACTGTTTGGCATTCTGATAGATCGCGTACTGCTCAAGAATGACGGACGACATGGCCGCGGCATCGGCTCTTTCGTGGCCGAGATGGTGGCGCAAGTGGTATTGGGTGTGCTGGCCAGCATCATCGTGCGGTGGTTCTCGCGTCAGCGCGAGTTTCGTGCCGATGCGGGCGGTGCCAGCCTAGCTGGTCGGCATAAAATGATTGCTGCACTGGAGAAGCTGAAGATGAACCATGAGCAATCAGTGCTGCCGGAAAAAATCGCTGCTTTTGGCATTTCTGGTGGAGGCGGATTTTCCCGGCTATTTATGACCCACCCGCCACTGGATGAACGAATTGCGGCACTACGCGCAGAATAGTTTTCTCAAAGGCATCTCAAGCTTATCATTAGCTAGGGAAACGCTGATTTAGTCGTCATGCTCGCGCAGGCTGGCATCCAGCTTGTTGATTTAACTGGACTCCCACCTGCGCGGGAGTGACGAATTCAGATTTATTCAGCGCACCCCTAAAGTGCCTATTCCTCATCATCAAATTTTTCACGCGGCGGGTCACCGTCATACACCAAGCTGTTGCGGCGTTGCAGATAGGCATCACGAATGAAAGCGTAGCGGTCAACCGCAGCCGCATCCAGCACCTCTTCTTGTTTTAGCAGCCCGGCGCGTACGCTAATCACCTTGGCCATATAGGTCTGGTTGCGCGTCGGGATGTGATCTATGTGGCCTATCAAATCTGCCTGACTGTCCGCATACACACCTACGCCATCACGCGCCGAACTGGGGCCGAGGAAGGGCAACACAATATACGGCCCGCTACCTATCCCCCAATAACCCAGAGTCTGGCCAAAATCTTCATTATGCTTTTCCAGACGATCCGCAAAATTAAACAGACCAAAAATACCAAAAGTTGAGTTGAACACAAAGCGGGTACCATCGGATGCGGCCTGTGCAAATTTCAATTGCAACAGGTCATTGAGCGTAACAATGGCATCATCCAGATTGGAAAAAAAATTTCTAACCATGTTTTTTGCAGGTTCAGGTGTCACCGTGTCATAAGCTTTCGCTACGGGTTTGAAAATCGCCCTATCTACCGTATCGTTAAACTTGTAGATACCACGGTTAACTGGCTCTAGCGGATCTTGCTGATTGGTCGAGGCGCAAGCGCTTAAAATCAGGCTGGCAAATAACAAATAAATTCTGGCTATGGACATAAAAATCGCAGGTTGTTTGTTTTTTGGCATTATGCTGGAAACCTTAATTGAATGCACCATCACAACTGCAAGAACACTTTGAGCAAATGTAAACTTCGATGTCAGCATCGGCATCCACCCCAGCCCCGCCTCGCCGGAATCGGCTTGATCAGTTCGGATCAACGGCGTGAAACACCACCCTTGACTATACCGTCAGTCTAGCCAAGGGGCGCGTCGCGCGAGATATCATTTTGAAGCGCATGGTTCTTTTGCCGTCAAGGGCAGAGAGAAGAATGGGGTATTCCGCGCCCAAAAAAGTCGGTCGTTAGCACATTTACAATTTAGAACGCAATTGGCCTAGCGACACCACCGCACTGCGCGGCGCATCGCGCAAAGCTAGGTTAGCGGCATGCAAAGCAGCAGCGTGTGTCACCAGCAAGTTTTGCAGCAGCATACTGATTTCATCCAGCAA
>JANONO010000308.1:0-3354 GCA_031420875.1 Gallionellaceae bacterium
TAGCGGCCATTCCAAGCGATGCCTTCATAAAATGGATAAACAAAACCAACCAGAATAAAAGTAGCAACCAACATCGGATTAAATTTTGCGCGCTCGGCCACACCACCGGAGACGATGGCGGGAATGGCGGCGGCAAAAGTAAGCAGGAAGAAAAACTTCACCAGATCGTAGCCATTCTTCTGTGCTAGGTCTTCTGCCCCGCTAAAAAAATTCACGCCATAAGCAACGCTGTAGCCAATGAAAAAATAGGCGAGCGTGGAGACGGCAAAATCGGTGAGAATTTTTACCAGCGCGTTGACCTGATTTTTCTTGCGTACCGTGCCCAGCTCCAAAAAAGCAAATCCGGCATGCATGGCCAGCACCATGATGGCACCCAATAAAATAAAGAGCGCATCGCTACCGGTTTTCAGATTTTCCATAACTTCCCCTTATCCAAAATGACTATCTTGCCTGCATTCAAACAATCCAATTGTTCAATGTTTTCTCAAGCCAAAACAAACCCACTATCGTTTTGCTATCCGAAATTTTTCCCCGCCTCACCCACTCCATCGCCTCCGGCAAAGACAACTCGATCACCTCCAGAAATTCGCCATCATCGAGCTTGCGCTCCTGATGAGTGAGGCCGCGCGCTAGAAAATATTCCATGCGCTCGTCGGCAAAACCGATACACGGCCAAGCAGTGGTCAGATGCGTCCATTCGCGTGCAACATATCCTGTTTCTTCCAGCAGCTCACGCTGCGCGGTAGTCAGTATATCTTCGCCGTGATCTATCTTGCCTGCCGGAATTTCAATGAACTCTTGTCGCGGCGCGTAGCGAAATTGACGCTCCATCACCAGATTACCATTGTCCAGCAGCGCAAGAATGGCGACCGCACCAGGGTGGGTGATGTATTCACGGGTGCTCGTGCTGCCATCTGGCATGCGCGCACTGTCCTTGCGCACACTGATAAAACTGCCTTCATATACCACCTCTGAACTCAGGCAGGTTTCCGTCAAATCCATTGCTGTCTCCACAAAAAATTCTCCCGCCGAAGCGGGAGAATTGTGCAATATTTTCAGATCTGCCCTTATGGTAGCAACAGCGACTGCTGTACTGCCACAGCGCAAATAGACATCAGAGCGCCGGGCATGATACCCAAAGCCAGCATCGCTAGCCCATTAACCGAAATCAACACGCGGGTGTCTGGCCGGACATGAATTGCAGCGTGGCTTTCCGGCGTATCAAAATACATGAGCTTGATGATACGCAGATAATAAAACGCGCCGATCAGCGAGAACAACACGGCCATGATGGCCAGCGGCATATGCCCGGCAGCGATCACCGCTTGCAGCACCGAGAATTTGGCATAGAAGCCGACCGTAGGCGGCACACCGGCCATGGAAAACATCAGCAACATCATCATGAACGCCAGCCACGGGCTGCGCTGGTTAAGCCCTTTAAAATCATTGAGTGTATCGGCTTCAAAACCTTCACGCGACAGCAGCATGATCATGCCGAATGCGCCCAGACTCATCAGCACATAGACCACTGCATAGAACATGGCCGAGCCGTAACCTTCGATCGTGCCGCTCAATACACCCAGCAGCAGGAAGCCCATATGCGCGATGGTGGAATAAGCCAGCATACGTTTCAAATTGGTTTGGGCGATGGCGCTGATGTTGCCGATGGCCATAGACAATATGGCCAGAATGGCCAACATGCCGGACCAATGAATCATCAATGGCTGCAAGCCTTCCACCAAGATGCGCATGAGGAAGGCAAACGCTGCCAGCTTGGGCGCAGAGCCGATCAACATGGTCATCGCGGTCGGTGCGCCGTGATACACATCCGGCACCCACATATGGAATGGTACAGCGCCGAGTTTAAAGGCGAGGCCAGACACAATGAACACTAGGCCAAATGTAAGCAAAGCCTTGTTTGGCACACCGTTCTGTATTGCCTCCGACACCGCCGCCACTTCCAACGTACCGGTCGCGCCATACAGCATGGACATGCCATACAGCAGCAAGCCGGAGGCCAGTGCGCCCAGCACGAAATATTTCATCGCGGCTTCGGTCGCAGTAGCGGAATCGCGTTGCAGCGCCACCATGGCATACAGGCAGAGCGACAACAGCTCCAGCCCCAGATACAAAGTGAGGAAATGGCTGGCCGAAATCATCACCATCATACCGAGCAGCGCGAACAGGGTCAGCACCATGAATTCGCCGGTAAACAGACCGCGCACGATCAGGTAATGGCGCGAATACACCAGCATCATGGATACCGCCAAGTAGCTCAGCAGTTTCAACACATCGGACATTAAGTCATCCACAAACATATTGTTAAACAGATGCACCACGCCGCTGTGGTGGGTGGTCACCGTGATCAACGCACAGCCCAGCAAAGTGAGCTGCACCAAGATGTAAGTTACGGTCTTGCTTGGATTGGTCAGGAACAGATCCACAATCAGGATCGTGCACGCCATCAGCAACAGAAAAATTTCTGCGTAGGCTGAAGTCAGTGTGGACAAGTAACTCATATTTTCCTCAACTTTAAATATCTACCCCTCCCCTACACGGAAGAGACTGGGGTGTAGGGTGGGCACGGTTTTTGTGCCCACGCTGTCACTAATGCATTTGCACGTGGGCACAAAACGTGCCCACCCTACTTAATTACAGCAACTTTGAACGGGCAACATGCGCCAGAAAATCGCTCACCGACACATGCATGATTTCACTGAACGGCAGCGGATATAGCCCCATGCCCAGCACAGCAAATGCCAACACGGCAAAGATCACTTTTTCGCGCAGGGTAATATCGGTTAGTTCGGCCACATGGTGATTGGCCACCGCGCCGAAAATTACGCGCTTGAACATCCACAAGGTGTAAGCCGCGCCAAAAATCAGCGTAGTCGCGGCTAAAAAGGCATACCAGAAGTTGGCCTTAACCGCGCCCATGATGACCATGAATTCGCCGACAAAACCGCTGGTGCCAGGCAAGCCGACATTGGCCATGGCAAACAACATAAAGAAGGCAGCGAACACCGGCATTTTGTGCGCCACGCCACCGTAGTCGGCAATGTTGCGCGAGTGCATGCGGTCGTACAACACGCCGATACACAGGAACAGCGCGCCGGACACGAAACCATGCGAAATCATTTGCAGCAACGCACCTTCCACGCCGAATTCGTTAAAAATAAATAAGCCCAGCGTGACAAAACCCATATGCGAAATAGAAGAATACGCCACCAGCTTCTTCATGTCGGTTTGCGCCAGTGCCACCAGGCCGATATACACCACAGCGATTAACGACAGTGCAATCATCACGCCAGATAAATAATGGCTGGCATCGGGCGCAATCGGCATGGAGAAACG
>JANONO010000309.1:0-9156 GCA_031420875.1 Gallionellaceae bacterium
CTCTGTATGGAAATAATCAGCCGGGCGTAAACGTTGAATGTGCAACCTGCCATGATCCGCATACTCCAGAGAATGGTACCTTCTTGCGCACAAGTGGGGGTAACGCTGGTAGTGCTGTATGTCTCACTTGCCACAATAAGTAATTGTAATAAATTTCAGGTCGGGTGAAACTACCTGATTTGGCAACGGGTCAGACGCAAGTCTGACCCGTTTTTGTTTGTGGCGTGTTAAGGCATCGCTTTGTGCATGTTGAATTTTTTAGTGGCTTACATGGGGCAAGCTCAAGTAAGAAAAATCAGTTTATAATTCGATATAGAATGATTGTTTATTTTCACTGGGATTTAAGTCGGTGTGTAGCGGGAAATTTCCTCTTGTTTTAGGGAGGAATATTTCATTTTCTAATAAATTATCCGAGTTGATGGGTACATAGGGGTATTTCATGTTCAGAATTAAAAGTGTGGTTGTTAAGCAAGTTTTTATGACACTATTGGGCGCGGGAATGGTTGTAAGCCCCCTATCAGTATTAGAGGCTTTTGCGGCGGAGGGTAAGGAGCTTGCCGCAAGTGTAGCTAAGCCAACCGCCGCCGCAGTATCAGCAACGGCGCAGGATGAATTGGTTTTTGCCATGGTGAATGGTAAAGCTATCACTGTCCGAGAATTTCAAGGGCTGCTGGCTGAAACCATGCGAGGACGTTATTATCATGGCACGCCACCGGAGGGTGAGGCTGAAAAATTGAACAAAGAAGTCGGTGATCTGGTAATTGACCGAGAATTGTTGTCGGTTGAGGCAGAACGACGAGGAATACAGCCAGATCCATCCAAATTCAGCAAAACCTTGGCTGAGCTTGATATACGCTATGCCAATCAGCCAGAATGGGTGAGCCAACGCGATCGGTTTATGCCATTGATTAAAATTAATATGGATAGACAAAGTATGGTGGATCAACTTGAGCAAGTGATTCGTGATGTGCCGCAACCCAGTTCGGATGAGGTGCGCTCTTTTTATGATAAAAACTCTGATTTATTCACTGAGCCAGAAAGAATAAGCTTATCTATCATTCTGCTTAAAGTGGATCCTAGCTCAACCAGGCAGGAGTGGGATCGAGCTCGAGAAGAGGCGAAAAAAATCACTAAACGCATCAGGGATGGCGCTGACTTCGCAGAACAAGCGCGGGTGCATTCGCAGCATGATTCGGCAGCTAATGGCGGGAGTATGGGCTATCTGCACGGAGGGATGATGCCAGGGGGATTAGAAGAAAACCTCGGTCAACTTAAGGTCGGCATAGCAAGCGATCCGATTACCTCTTTAGAGGGTATTGTGGTGGCGAGGATTGATGAGCGTATTCCGTCCAAATTGCGCGATTTTTTAGCGGTGCAGGAACGGGCACAGGGCTTGCTGTTACGAAGCCTTGCAGATGATGCTTGGAAAAAAACGATTAGCCAGTTGCGTGCAGGTGCTACGATAAAAATATTAACACCTCAGCTATCTGGCGAGAGATGATTATTCTTGGGGATGCTCTTGAGGGCTTGAGATGGCGGGAGGGTCTTCGCTAGCACTATCGTTTCTGATCTATCAATCATTTCTCTTAAGCCCGGCGGTGAGGTTAAGGTGGGTGGACTTTGAGAAAATCTGACCAGCCCGTATATTGAGAAGGAGTGTTCTTGATGCGGGATAATGGCGTCACTAAATTTTAAATTGAATTAACCATAAATCTGTACAAATGATATTAAATGAGCCAGCAAACGGGTTGCGAAGTAATGCATTTGCGAATCGGTAGCTTAGCAGCCATTTTGTTGGCTTATGTTTTTTTTTGTCTAGCTTGGCAGAGTCAGGTGTTTGCCGAAGATGCCGTTGTTCCAATCAATGCAGCTGAACCAGAGGCGGTAAATGCCAATGAACCTGAGGGAGGAGTAGGTTTAACCACTTTGCCGGGTGAGGTAGTAAAGGATGCTACTTCAAAAATAGAAGATGAAGACGGAGTGGTGGATGAGACTACTGAGTCCCTATTTGTTCTTGCCCCTATTCCTTGGGGGGGCGATGTATCAGCGTCATTTAGCAAAATCAATACTGAAGGAAATCCAGCTAGCTTGCAAGCTAGTCAAACCGCAAATCTACGTGCTATTACCTACATTTGGCAACCTTGGCTTGCTCAGGCAAGGGGTAGTGTTGGTGTGGTGAATAATAAAAATACTTTTGGTAATACCAGGAGTAAAGATGTTTCACTGAACGGCAATGGCGAAGTGGCATTGTTGCCTTACAGCCGCTACCCTTTCTCGGCATCCTACTATGTCATCGACAGGCAGGCAGAAGCGCTAGTCTTGAGTTCTGGTAATAAGCGCGCTGGTTTTGAGCTTGAGCAACACTACCAACCTATATCTAGGCATTCTGATTCCTTAATTTCTTATAACAAGGATCATATTGTTGAGGAAAGCAATATTGGGGTAAGCTCGGATAAAATAAATTCTCGCCTGAATGTTCGACACGATTATAAGTCATCAAAAAACTCGTCCATTTATGCGATAGGCTATAGCCGGAACGCTAATGGTGGGGATGGGCAGGCATTTAGCGCCACATCGAAAGTGTTAGCTAAATATACAACAAGATTAAAATATCATTATCTTGAGGCAGACACAATAAATACAGACAGCGAATATGCGAAAAGTGGTTTACGCCACAATCAGGTAACCGCGCGACATACTTACCGCCCGGATAAATTGACATCGGTTGATACGTCTGCTCTGGCCAGTCAATCCGAATTGCTTGCTGTGGGGCAGAATTTTACCAACACACGTAATTTGCAGCTTAGCTCTAATGCATCATGGCAACCGGATGCAGAGCTGCCTTTCTATGTTTCCGGCAGTCTGCGTGGATTCGGTACGGTGCGTAATATGCCAGCGGCAGCAGACAGTACACAGGGATTATTTGGTGTGGCGCGCGTAAATTATGAATCCACACCAAATTTAAGCTATCAGGTGAGTGAAACCGTAGGATTCGACCGTTCAAATAATAGATCGGCAACCACAACCATTACCAGAGGCGGTGCTATCTATAGTTCAGATAGCATTAAGCTGGGCAGTGCATCTCATAAATGGAATGCCAGTGGTGGTTTGGATTATCAGACTAATAGCAAATCCTCTCCCGACTTGATAAAGTCTGGAAAAGCCCAGCAGGGTTTAAGATTGAATCAAGCACTTGGCAAAGGGGCAGTGGATATTAGTTTGAATCAAATACTGTCGGTAAAAGACCGTGGCAATTCTCGACAGAATGGTACGCTCATTCATAATAGTGGGTTGGTGTGGAAGCCTGCACAAATTAAATCCTTGTCAGGTTCGGGCAGCATTACTTTGGTTGATACACGCAGCTTTGGTAATAAGCTTTCCAGTGTGCAATCCGCCAATCTGGCTATTTTTGTACAGCATAGAACAACAGTAAAATCAGGCTCGTTGGTATCAACCGCTTCAATACTCTGGAACGCTAATGATAGTGGTTTGTTGGCTAAAACATTAAAGCTGGGGGTTGGTTACAATCATCCACGCGCTTTTAATGTAGCGCGGCTGCGTTATTTTTTGAGCATTGATAAGAATCAATACCAGTCAAATCGTGCGCGGAACGGGGCTAATTTGAGGGGCGGTTATACGATAGATCAAAGGCTAGAATACGCGGTAGGTCGTGCTTACATAAAGCTCAAAGGAACAATGGACAAAAAAGCTGAGGTTAAGCGCAATACCATAGTCATTCAAATCGGGCGAACTTTCGGCCAACTTTGAAATAATATACTGTAGAATTTCTGGCTCTTTAGTGTGCGACCAACACTTCGTTTGCATACTATTTTGCTTTCCGTGCGCGATATTGGGGGCTTCATCTGAGTTGTTTAGAGCTGGTTATTAGCGTGTCGTCAAAAAATAAATTTTCATTATGATTGAGATATGGGTTGCTTGCAGGAAACCTGAATGAGTGAAAAACAAAAAGGACGTGCTGCTGGTTATGCGCTGCCGAGCGTACTGATTTTCGCGCTATTGTTGATAGGTAGCCATCATGCTAGAGCAGAATATGGCGACATTGTGATTAACAATTATTCTGATGCCGCAGAAATGAGCCCGGTTATCTTTCCACACTGGTTGCATAGGATGCGATATGCCTGCAAGGTTTGCCATGCAGATTTGGGGTTCAAACTTAAGGCGGGTAGTAGCGAAATAAATATGGCCAAAATTATGGATGGTCAGTTTTGTGGAGCTTGTCACAATGGCACCATTGCTTGGAATGTGGAAAACTGTAGTATGTGCCACTCTGCTAAGCGGGGTACACCGACCCAGGTGCATGAGGGTAAGGTACAGGAATTCAGTGCACCAACCGGAGGTGAAAATCAATAGCAAAGTTCGGACTTTGTAAATGAGTGAATTGTTTCCGCATCTCCAACAGTCGATGCATACCAAAATATTATATTGTGATGAAAAACATATTGGCGGTTAATTTTTTCGCGATGTTGATGATGCCCACTGCATGGGCACAGCAAGCGACTGACTTAACTGTACCTAAGCTTGCGGGCAATGAAATTAAGGCTAGGGTAGGAAAAAAAATAGCTACCCCAGACTTAACGACAGATGCAGCAGCAATGGCTGCAGCTCAAGCGCATGCTAGAAAAGTTAATGTATTCAACCGGACAATGCGACCGCTGGCCAGTTACAATTTGTCGCCACTGGAAGATGATATACACGATCACAGTAACGAAAGCGTTCAAGCGCTGAAAAAGCCGCGTGATTCTTACAAGAATTTGCCGCGCAACAAAACCGGTAATCTAGTTGATTGGGTGGCGGCACTGGCATCCGGCAAAATTTCCCCGTTGTGGAATCACATAGATGCAACTGCGGAGGGGATGGTGATGGACATGGACATCCTTCGCGTGACCAAGGGGACGATCAATAATGTTGTGTTCCCCCACAAGCAGCATACCGAATGGCTGGTCTGTTCCAACTGTCATCCGGCAATTTTTGTGCCGCAGAAAGGTGCAAATAAAATTAGCATGGCATTAATTCTTAGCGGGCAGAAATGTGGTGTTTGTCACGGCAGGGTAGCTTTCCCACCATCAGAGTGCGGCAAGTGCCATTCCCGTAAAAAGGATGTTTCGTAGCAATGGAATTCTCTTGCATTTGGAACATTCGGGGTGGGGTAGCTGTTGGTGTATTATTGGTGCTGTCGGCGTGTGTGAGCACGGAATCATCACCTGTAAACAAAGATCAGAGAGCAGCAGCGAGGGCAGCGAGGTCGGGTATTTCGAGTTTGTGGGAGCCGCTTCATGCAGACGGTCTGCATGATCCTAAAAATCCCAGCCTAAAATTGTTGCAGGAACCTAGTGTCGCACTTTCTACATTGTCTGGTAACAAGGGGCGCATGAGTGTTGGCTCATACGCATCTGGAGGGGTAATTGTAAGCCAGGATGGTAACAAAGTTGACTGGATGCAAGCGCTGAGAGATGAATTGATTTCTCCTCGACGCGCTAGGCAGCCATCTGAAAAGGGGGTGGAGCAGGAAGAGTTGGTGATGGACATGGATATGTTTTTAGATATTGGCGGTAGCATGCCCATGGTGCGCTTCCCGCATTTGGCGCACACGCTATGGCTGGCTTGCATTAATTGTCACCCCGATGTTTTTGTGCCGCAGTCTGGGGCAAATCGGTTCAGCATGGAAAAGATTTTATCTGGGGAGCAGTGCGGTATCTGCCATCGCGCAGTAGCATTTCCACTTACCGACTGCGCCAGATGTCATAGCGTGGCTAATAATAGTCCTGAAGGAATTTTTGTAAGAACCCAATTCCGCGCAAAAGAACTGGCAAAGTCTGAGGCAAAAGCGAGGGTAAAGGGGGGGGCTAAAGCAGTAGAAAAAAAGGAAATTAAGCCAGCCAAGCCAGTAAAGCCAGTAAAGCCAGTTTTAATAGAAAAAGGACGAGTACAGTTAAATGGTAAGGCGCCTCTCAAGCATATTGGGGCGAACCCATGAATATCTGGGGGGGGGTGAGGGTATTTTTGGGACGAGCACCTGCTCTGCTGACATTGCTTTCAGTTTTAATCTCGCCACTGGTACAGGCGGAATATGCGGACGTAATTATTAATAAACGGGCTGAGAAGGCAGGGATGCGGCCGGTGATATATCCGCACTGGTTTCACCGTATTCGATTTACCTGTAATGTATGCCACAATGCCGATGGCTTCAAGATGCAGGCGGGTGCTAACGATATAACCATGGCGGAGATTGTAGATGGAAAATTTTGCGGCATGTGCCATAACAATGAAAATAAGGTTGCTTGGAGTCTAGAGCGTTGCGATGTGTGCCATTCAGGCTTGCTTGGTCTTCTTCCAGATATTAGTCGTGGTACCTCGTCTGAGCCGGATGGGCCACGCCGCTAGGTTAGCTCTAAAAAATAGTATTTCTGATAAGTTCAGCCTTTTAAAATCCAAACTGGCTAATTTCGTTCTTACAGCCTGCTGCATAGCAGCAACATCCTTTATTTCCGGTTGTGCTTCCGATAGTTTGCCTGCCGTACTCGATTTTGGCACAGGTCCCAGTGTGAGTGTTGATGGTCAGCGTGCAATAAAGCAGATCACATGGCCGCCAGCAGACACAGGAGTGAGCTCACGCTATGCATATGCTGGAGAGCTTTATGGCGAGGAGAATTTCCGTCCAGCCAAGCAGGAGAGCACCAACTTCAGCCAGCATGTCATGGGTGCGCTGCGGTGGCTAGTGGGCATGGATGAGGTTAGCAACATGCCGATCACATTGCAGCGACCGCAATCAGGAGTGGTAGATCAGGTGGGGCAACGAATTCTGGTAAGCGACACCAGTCGTCAGGCGGTCTATGTGTTTGACCAGAAAGAAGGTCGCCTAGATGTTTGGGAAAATGCAACTTCGTTGGATCGTTTTATTGGCCCATCAGGTATTGCACTAGGCTTGGATGGTGAGGTCTATGTTGCCGATACTGAGTTGGGTTATGTGACGCGGCTTAATAAAGAGGGCGCAAGTCTTGCTGTGATAGGTCAGGGTGTGCTGAGCCGTCCGCTTGGAGTGGCATTCGATGCTGAAACACAACAACTCTATGTTGCTGACGTTCATGCCCATGATATTAAGGTGTTTGACCATGCAGGTCAGTTACTGCGTACCTTGGGTCAACGTGGAGAGGCGTTGGGCGAGTTCAATTTTCCGACCTATTTGGCGCTGTATCAAGGCGAGATTTATATCACGGATACTATGAACGCCCGAGTTCAGGTGTTGGATGCTATGACTGGTCAAGCCAAACGTACCATAGGTGAGCGTGGGTTGAACATGGGTAATTTAGTGCGACCCAAAGGAGTGGCTGTAGATGCTGAAGGTAATATCTACGTGGTGGAGTCATACTATGATTATTTGCTCGTATTTAACCGTGATGGTGAGCTTTTATTGCCTATAGGGGGTACGGGATCGGAGCCAGGTCAGTTTTATCTGCCGACCAGTGTGTGGGCCGATAGCAGTAACCGTATTTTTGTGGCCGACATGTTTAACAGGCGTGTGGCAATATTCAAATATTTAGGCAGTAAATGAAGTAAAGGGCATCTCAAAAAATTTGTCATTCCCTGTCACCCTCGCGAACGCAGGGAGAAGGCGGAAATCCAGTTTGTTAATTTGACGGGACTCCTGCTTTCTCGGGCGCGACGAAATATAAATTTTTAGAGGTGCTTAAATTGCCGCTCAATGGCATGGAGTGAGATAGGCGGATTACCTTGTTTGAGTTGGATTGATGAAGGTTGCGTGGAGCTTGCCTGGCAATCGGGAATCCACATAGGGCATTAATAATTAAGGTGCGTAATGAATAAATTATATGTGTTGCCATTCATATTAGCCTATGCCGCGCTGGGCAGTGGTGATGCTGTTGCCGCTAGAATATCGGATGTGCGTGGAACTGTGCATAATTTGTCTGCTGACGCACTTCCATCGCGTACTATCAAGGCAGTCTCTTCACAATTTGGAGTCTGTATTTTTTGCCACACGGCTCATACCAACTCAACCTCAGCACCACCATTGTGGAATAAAGAGTTTCCTATTGAGACCTATGTGACGTACTCATCTAGTTCTCTGGATGCGCTAGATATCCAAGGTATTACTGAGCTTGACCAACCTGACGATAGCTCAAAAATGTGCTTGTCCTGTCACGATGGCACGTTGGCTATTGGCGCTGTAGCGGTGTTAAATGGCCAGCCTAACCAACTTATACGTCTGAGCGGTACCAGCACTTTTCCGGTAACGGGTGCTATGCCTGCGGGTGCGGGTGAGGCTACAGGTTACACGCGCAGGCTGGGTGTCGATCTGCGCAACGATCATCCGATCTCGGTAAGCTATACGGCCGATTTGGCTCTGCGTGATGGTGAGTTGCGCGATGTTGATGCCAACCAGAAATCGGTTTTCGACAATGGTGTCACCATAGGTCCGCGCGCCGATGGTAGTAAGCCTGCGCTGCCACTTTTTGGTGCGGTAGGCGCGGCACAGTTGCAATGCCCCACCTGCCATGATCCACACGTACGCGACGACAATCCTGCCGTAGGAAATCAGAAGTTTTTACGCATGAACCGTTTTCAGGAGGAACAGCCGACGGAGTTGTTTTCCCAGACTAACGATATAATTTGCTTAGCTTGTCACGACAAAGGTGGCGCTTCTTGGGCCTTTTCTGCACATGCTAATAAAAATGTAGCGACTCAACTTTACAAGAGTGGATCAGGTTCACCCAGCGAATTGCGCGAATTTCCGGCTGATTTGCCAGTTTGGAAGGCATCCTGCCATAACTGCCATGACACGCATACCGTGGAAGGTGCGCGCAGATTGTTGCGTGAAGGCACGGACAGCCTTGTTGTTCCCAAAGCAGGCGGTGCTTCGGCATCTGAGGAGACATGCTTCCAATGTCATAATACGGCTACGGCTAACATTATTGTTAACACGGAAATTGATGTGCCGGATATCAAAGCTGATTACGGTTCGGGTAATTTTCGTATGCCAATTACCACAGCCGAGCAGGCGGCAAGCGTAGCCAGCTTAACTGAGGTGCATGATATTGGCGGTCAGTTTGACGATACCGTAGAGATACCTGAAGGTGGCATTAATTGCAACGTGGAGAATAAATGTGGGGCTGATTTCGT
>JANONO010000310.1:0-3068 GCA_031420875.1 Gallionellaceae bacterium
GCGGGCTTGGGTCACGCCGGGAAGATTGTCTGCTTACTGCTTATAATGCCTTGCATACCAGATACTGGTTGGAGCCATTGTCAACGTAGGTAGCAGATGGAGCTCCAGTAACAGGGTTTAGTCCCACTTGCAATTGACCGCGGACTTGGCCGGTTTGAGCAACGCCATCATCAAGTTGCACATCTACCGCCACAGCTATTTTGGCGGGCAGGTTGGCGGAGCAGATGATTAACCCGCTTAATCCCAAGCCTGTAGCTCCGCCAGAGGCTGTTTCCACGCCGAGCATGCCGGTCAGGGCATTGGTCGGTTGTATACCGCTTTCAATATTCGTGGTGGTACCTGGTATAAAGCCTGCGGCGCGCAAATGCTGCCAGAAAAGATTAGATTCTTCGGCAATGGTTGGGGCGGCGGCAAGTTGAAAATTGTAAGGACCGGTTAGCTGACCATTACCGTCGCCAGAAGCGGTGCCCGCCCCCCATCTGGCTGCGGCTCCGCGATCATCGCCAGGCATTGCCTTGAATCGATCCTGATAGCCATAAAAGGCCGCTTGAACTCCGTTAAAATCCGAGATCACATTTTTGATCTTGGCCTGGTTGATCATTTCCGTGCCTTTCAGCACGCCGCCGAGCAGCAAGCCGATAATTACCAGCACGATGGCAATTTCGATTAAAGTAAAGCCAGATTGGTTACGTTTCATTTGAGTTTCCCACAAGGTTTATTTAAGGACTACAGCCTAAATCTACCAGCAATACTCGTGCCATAACTTGGAATAGGCTCAAGCACCGCGCCGCTAAAGGGTTTTCGGAGTTGGCGTGCTTTTTATGTGACCGTCGAGTGACGGAATTTTGACAGAAAGTGACGGTATGACGACAGGGTTGCCTAAAAAAGTACTGGAATCCAGCCGCTGGCTGCCGCTGATTATGCTGGCATTGCTGCATTTTGTGCTGTGGCTGGGGGTGGACAATATATGGGCACGCCCTTTTTTGCTGGCCCATGTCGGCCTGTTCCTGTTGTGGCAACCGCTGTGGCGTGGCGAGCAGCAATTGCGCCCCGGTAACGCGGTATTTATCGTGTGCGCCAGTGCGGTGGCGCTATGGTGGCTGAGCTGGTGGGTGCTCGCGTTTTGGGTAAGCGGCTTGTTCGCGCTGATTGGGGGGAGGGTGTTCACCTTCCGCACCAAGTGGCAACGCCTGCGTTATTTGCTGGTGATGGCCTATCTGCTGTCTGTGCTGGTGCTGTGGATTACCCCGCAACTGTTTGCCTTGCCGGCTATCGTGGACGCCACGCGCAGCCTGATGGCCGTGCCCTTGCCGCTAATGCTGGCGGGCTTGGCGCTGGTGCCGGCTGAGCGCAGGCAGGCTGAGCGCAGGCAGACCGTAGATTTTATTTACAGCTTGCTGCTGTTTATGTTGCTCACGCTGCTGGTACTGGGCAGCTTGGCCTTCATGACACTGGAGCACGTGAACTATCTGGAAGCACTGCTGCGTACGCTGTTCATCATGGCACTATTGCTATTTGCGCTGAGTTGGTTATGGAATCCGCGTCCGATTTTTTCAGGTTTTAAATCGGGATTTTCCGGCCTGCAACCTATGTTCTCGCGCTACTTGCTGAATATCGGCACACCCTTTGAAGTGTGGCTCAAGCAATTAGCCGAGACCGCGCAACAAGAGCCGAGTCCGGCAGTTTTTCTGGCGCGCGCCACCGACCATCTTGCTGCGCTGCCGTGGCTGTCCGGTCTGGACTGGGTGTCGGACGATGGGCATGGCACGCTGGGCACGTCCAGCCCGCATCGCATCCAGGTCGAGGAGCAGGATTTGCATTTGACACTATTCAGCAGGCAGGCCGTCGCCCCCTCGGTATTGCTGCATATCCACCTGCTGACCCAGTTGCTCGGCCATTTTTATCAAGCTAAGCGGCGTGAGCAGCGCCTGCGCGAGATGACGCGCTTGCAAGCCATCCATGAAACCGGTGCGCGCTTGACCCATGATTTAAAAAACATGCTGCAATCGTTGTTTGCGCTAACTGCCATTGTGCAACGCAGCGAGCAAGAATCTATTCCGCTATTGCGGCGTCAGCTGCCGGCACTGATACAGCGCATCGAGATGACCCTGGCCAAGCTCAAGACGCCGCAGCAGGAAAGCGAAACTTCCATGCAGCCGATCGGGGTGTGGTGGGGCAGCCTGCGCCAGCGCCATCAGGACGAGGTGATCGAATGGGTGGGCGGGCAGGGGGCGACGGACGGTCTTATTCCCGCAGCTTTGTTCGACTTTGTAGCCGACAACCTGATAGCCAACGCCAACAACAAGCGCCAGCGGCAGCCGGGCATTTCTATTCGTGTCATTCTGCGTATCCAGCCATTTTCATTGAGCGTGTGCGACAGCGGCGACGCTATCCCGCCGCCGCTGGCGAGTCAGGTGCTGGACACCGTGGTGCTGTCTGAAGACGGCTTGGGCGTGGGTTTGTATCAGGCTGCACGCTGGGCAGGGCAGCTCGGTTATAGGCTGGCGCTGAGTAAGAATGAGGCGGGTGCGGTGTGTTTTGAGTTGAAGTCAATTTAACCCAAATGCAAAAAAAGCAATTGCATAACCCTGCCAGCAGGCGAGCCGACCTGCTAAAATACGCAACTTCTTAACGCTTTCCAAAACAAACATCCATGCAACATATATCCGAATCCATGACTCCGGCGGAACGCCGCGCCAGTACCGGCTTGGCCAGTATCTATGGGCTGCGCATGCTGGGGCTGTTCATCATCCTGCCGGTTTTCGCGCTGTATGCGGAACATCTGCCCGGCGGCGAGAGCCATCTGTTGATGGGCATCGCGCTGGGGGCTTATGGATTGACCCAGGCGATTTTGCAAATCCCCGCCGGTTGGCTGTCCGACCGTTACGGGCGCAAGCCGGTGATTTACATTAGTTTGATTTTGTTCGCGCTGGGCAGCTTCATCGCCGCCTCTGCCGACAACATTTACTGGGTCATCATCGGGCGCGTGATACAGGGCGCGGGCGCGCTGAACGCGGCGGTGATGGCGCTGACTGCCGACCTGACCCGCGAAGAAGTTCGCACCAAGG
>JANONO010000311.1:0-4499 GCA_031420875.1 Gallionellaceae bacterium
CGGTGATGTATGCGGGTAGTGAATCAATTGGCTCAATGCCATCCCCATACATGATAGCGGTGACTAAGGTCTGGCCGACCGCAACACCGCTCACGGCACCCGTGAACTCATCGACACCTGCTGCAATTATACATTCACCTGCGGCATTACAAGTTAACTGTTCCGATATCCAAGCGACTTCTGTAGTGATGTCGGAGCGTAAGCCATTCGAAAAAGTACCCGTCGCAGTCAGCTGGCTGTATTCGCCTTTGGCTAAGACTATCTGATTCTCTTCGTCCGAAGGCTGGGTGATGGCGATGCTAGTCAGAGTCACTGGCCCAGGTGTAGACCCGCCACCGCCACCACAGGCGGTGACAAAAATCGCCAATGCGGCGATGAGCAGAAATTTTAAGCCCTGCCCCAGCTTCGAGTCATTATGTTCGCCAGAAGAACTAGCGCCGGAATAGCGTGCAGGGGTATCACTTTCGGGCATGGATTGACTAAAACTATGTGCTTGTATGTTGTTCAACATGAAAATTTCCCTCACTTTAATTTAATGGCATTCAACCGCCAAAGTCTCCCCTGCACGCTACGGGTATTCCGCAACACCTATCAAATTTCTTAGTTACGACTTTTCACCCATTTAAAAATGCAATAGCGCACGAGATACCACTTCTTTTCAGGCTTTTCGGCCTTCACGTTGTCGGCTGTTGACTGTCATTATATTCGGTATAATCTTGACGATCACCACAGCCGGAGCAAAAATCATGCAAGCTAGCACACCGTTCGTCTTGGAAGTCAGACCAAAAGTTCCCGCTCGTTTAGCTCGGCTAGAAGAGCTAGCCAATAACTTGTGGTATAGCTGGGACTTACCCACACGGGATTTATTTTCTCACATCCACCGCAACCTGTGGGATGCCGTCGGGCAAAACCCGAAGGCTTTCCTACGCAGCGTGGATGAACAGCGCATGATAACCGCTTCCGAGGATCAGGTCTTTCTTGAGCATTACTACCGCACCCTGGCTGCCTATGACAGCTACCACACCAAGCCGGTACACAACCACCACACCCAAGGGTTTGCTGAAACTGATCTGATCGCATACTTTTGCGCCGAGTTTGGGTTTCACGAAAGCTTCCCCATTTATTCCGGCGGCTTGGGCATTTTGGCGGGGGATCACTGCAAGTCTGCCAGCGATATGCACCTGCCGTTTGTGGGCGTAGGGCTGCTTTATCGGCGCGGTTATTTTCATCAGACCATAGATGCCCAGGGTAACCAGAAGGCAATCTATGCCGATTCTGAATTCGAAAGTTTGCCTATTTCACCCGCACTGAGCCAAGACGGATCAGCAGTCTATGTCAATGTTGATTTGCGGGAGCGCAGTGTAAAAGTCAAAGTGTGGCAAGCGCGGGTCGGCAATGTCACGATCTATCTATTGGATACCGATCTCGAAGAAAATTCTCAGCATGACCGTGCCGTGACCCACCATCTTTATGGCGGCGACAAAACCATGCGTATCGAGCAGGAAATTGTGCTGGGTATAGGCGGCGTTCGCGCGCTTGCCGCGATGGGCATCAAGCCGACGACTTGGCACATCAACGAAGGCCACGCAGCGTTTATGATGTTGGAACGTATGTGTACATTAACCGCTCAGAACATGGATTTTTTGAGCGCACTGGAGGCCGTCGCCGCGTACACGGTGTTTACTACGCACACACCCGTTCCCGCTGGGCACGATCATTTCAACCGCGACATGATGATGCCGTATTTTGAAAAATATTACCCGCAGCTAAAAATCAGCCGTGATGAATTTTTTGCTTTGGGCTACGTCTCGGATACGGCGGATTTCAATATGACCACGCTGGCTATCCGCTGCTCACGTTTCCACAATGGCGTATCGCGCATACACGGCAAAGTTTCTTCGGAAATCTGCGCTGAAATGTGGCCGGAAATCGAAGCAGAAGAAAACCCCATGAGCTATATCACCAACGGTGTGCATACCCCTACTTTTTTAGCTAAGGAATGGCCGGAAGTATTTGTGCGTTTCCTAGGCTGGGACTGGAGCCAGCATATGGCCGATGCTGGTTTTTGGGAAAAAATAGACGACATTCCTGACCACCAATTTTGGAGCGTGCGCGGCTCGCTCAAATCGAGAATGTTGCAACTGATACGCCACCGCGTCAGCTCGCAACATGCACGCAATCACGGTTCAGAAGCACACCTCGATCGCATCTTGAAATATGCTGATCCGGCTAATCCCAACATACTCACCATAGGCTTTGCCCGCCGTTTTGCAACGTATAAACGCGCCGCATTGCTGTTTGAAAATTTGGAATGGCTGCGCCAAATCACTGGCGATGCCGAGCGTCCGGTGTTGTTCATCTTTGCTGGCAAGGCACACCCCGCAGATATTCCGGGACAAGATCTGATTCGCCGCGTGACCGCAATTTCCAATATGCCAGAATTTGCAGGAAAAATTCTGATGCTAGAGGATTACGATTTGCGTCTGGCGCGGCGCATGGTGGCCGGTGTGGATGTGTGGTTGAATAACCCGCTCTATCCGCTGGAAGCCAGCGGCACATCAGGTATGAAGGCCGCTATGAACGGCGTGCTTAATTTATCTGTGCTGGATGGTTGGTGGGACGAAGGCTATGAAAAAGGAAATGGCTGGGCGATCAAACCGGTTTCTGAATCTCTGCCGGAGGCACAACGCAATTACGAAGAAAGCCGAACGCTGTATGAGCTGTTGCAAGACCATGTGATTCCCACTTATTACGACCACAATAAAATGGGCTTCCCTGAGGAGTGGGTCAAGATGTCCAAGCGCTCTATCGCAACCTTGCTACCCAGCTTTAATTCCACGCGCATGGTGGGTGAGTACGTCGCTAAAACCTATGTACCCGCTACTCGGCAATATCGTAAATATTGCGAAAACAATTTCGCGGGCGCACGTCAGATTGCGACTTGGAAAGATACCGTGCGCCATGCTTGGCCTGGGGTCACTATCCGCAGTTTGGGTACACCCAAGCAAAGTGTCACTTTCAGCGACAACGTGCATATTGATGTGTCAGTTAAACTGAATGGTCTAAAGCCTGCTGACGTGGTGGTGGAAATATTGATCGGCCATCAATCCAACAAACAAAAGCTCAAGCGGGCTGTGCGCTACCCCTTCATATTTAAAGGCGATGACGGCAAAACAGGCGAGCAAATTTTTTCACTGGATTTGACACCGGATTTGTGCGGCAAACTTGAATATCGCATACGAGTTTATCCGCACCATGCCATGCTGACCCACCCCTTGGAAATGGGCTTTATGCGCTGGCTATAAGGTTACACTCAGATAATCCATAAGCCGTTCGTGGTGAGCCTGTCGAACCACAAGCCGCGTCAGAACAAGCCCTTCGACAAGGCCTTTAGTCCTGAGCGCAGTCGAAGGATCAGGACGAACGGATACCGGGAAATTACACCGGATTGTGTCTAAATGGTTTATCTGGATTAAATTTCCTTAAGTATTCTGCACCACAATTTTTGGAAACGCCGCGCTGTGATCTTGTGCCATCTCTGCGATCTTGACTGCCACGCGCCGCGCGATTTGCTTATATTCTTTAGCGATCTGTCCATCCGGGTCGGCCACCACGGTCGGCGTTCCAGAATCAGCCTGTTCGCGGATGCGAATATCCAAGGGCAACCCCCCTAAAAATTCGACGTTGTAATCAGCGCACATTCTTTCACCGCCTCCACTACCAAAAATATGTTCCTCGTGCCCACACTTGGAGCAGATGTGCGTACTCATATTTTCCACAATGCCCAATATTTTGATGTTCACTTTTTCAAACATCTTGAGACCTTTTTTGGCATCCAGTAGGGCGATGTCCTGCGGTGTGGTGACGATAATCGCACCGGTCACCGGCACTTTTTGCGACAGCGATAACTGAATATCGCCAGTACCCGGCGGCAAATCCACCACCAGATAATCCAGGTTATCCCAGCGCGTCTGATACAGTAATTGATCCAGTGCCTGCGTCACCATCGGGCCGCGCCAAACCATAGGCGTATCGTCACCCTGTATCATAAAGCCGATGGACATGGCTTGCAGCCCGTGTCCTTCCATCGGCTCAACTGACTTGCCATCGCGCGATACTGGCTGGCCGGTGATGCCCAACATAGTCGGTTGCGAAGGGCCGTAGATGTCGGCATCCAACATGCCGACTTTCGCGCCCTCGGCTGCCAGCGCCAATGCCAAATTGACTGCGGTAGTAGATTTACCCACGCCGCCTTTGCCACTGGCCACGGCAATAATATTTTTTACCCCATCTACCAGCTTCACACCACGTTGCACCGCATGGGGCACTACCTTGCTGCTGACATTCACGAACAGCGCATCTATGCCCGGCAAAGTGCTGCGCAGATGCGCTTCTACCATCGCCTGTATTTCAGACCACACACTTTTTGCCGGATAGCCCAACTGAATATCCAGCGACAAGGCATTGCCGCTGATCTTGATATTCTTCACCGACTTGCC
>JANONO010000312.1:0-6099 GCA_031420875.1 Gallionellaceae bacterium
GTGAACAAGCCTTTTTCTTTGATGGCTTTGACGATAGTGCCTTTGCACACGCCATTGCAGCCGCACACTTCCATGGTATTCGGCATGGCTGCTGCGCTGCTCTGACCTTGATGGCCAATATCCCCCAGATGCGATTGACCCAGCATCAGTTGATGACGAATTTCCGCGACGTTTTTACCATCGCGTATCATCTGGAAATACCACGAGCCATCCTTGGTATCGCCATACATAACTGCGCCGATAAGCTTGTCAGCCTGAATCACCAGTTTTTTGTAAATCCCGCCAGCCACATCGTGCAGCACAATCTGGTCAGTCTGGTCGTTACCGGTGAAATCGCCTGCGGAAAATAAATCTATGCCGGTGACCTTGAGTTTGGTGGACATGACCGAACCCTGATAGCGCGCGATGCCCATGCGCGCCAGGTGATTGGCGCATACCTTGGCTTGTTCGAACAAGGGTGCCACTAATCCATAAGTAACCCCTCGATGAGCCACGCACTCTCCTACCGCATAAATGCTGGGATCAAAAGTTTGCATGGTGTCGTTGACCACGATGCCGCGATTGCAATGGATGCCCGCAGCCTCGGCCAATGCCGTGTTGGGGCGTATGCCGACAGCCATTACCAGCAGATCGGCGGGAATTTCGCTGCCATCCTTGAAGCGTATCGCTTTAACGCGGCCTTGTGCATTACCTACCAGCTCCTGTGTTTGGGTTTCCAGCAAAAATTTCAGCCCCTTGGCTGCCAAAGATTTTTGCAGCATTTTGGCCGAACTCTGGTCGAGCTGACGCTCCATCAACCACGGCATGATATGCACTACGGTCACATCCATGCCCCTGAGCGCCAGTCCATTTGCGGCTTCCAGGCCGAGCAGCCCGCCGCCGACCACCACTGCATGCTTGTATTTTTCAGCAGCAGCGATCATGGTGTTGGTGTCCTGAATATCACGGTAGCCAATCACGCCTTCTAAATCCTTGCCCGGCACGGGCAGGATGAAGGGATTAGAACCGGTGGCTAGCAACAGCCGATCATATTCGGCTTCAGTGCCATCGTCGGCATAAACTATTTTTTTGCTGCGATCTATACGCACTACTTTTTTATTCAGGTGCAGCGTAATATTATTTTGCTGATACCACTCTAGGTCATTCAGGATAATGTCCTGTATGCCCTGCTCTCCGGCCAGCACTGGCGACAGCATGATGCGGTTGTAATTGGGATGCGGCTCTGCGCCGAACACGGTCATGTCATACAAATCCGGCTCCAGCTTGATGAGCTCCTCCAGCGTCCGCACACCCGCCATGCCATTGCCGACCATTACCAGTTTCATTTTTTTCATTACCGCACCTCTAAATATAAATTCATCACGCCGCTCGTTGTTGCAAATCAAAACACCTCTGGCTTAACCCTGTATAGTTTCTTGCATGATTTTTGCTCAGCTACCTTGGGCTTAATTTAGCAATACCTGTGCCACCCCCCTAAAATGTGATTCAATCAAACAGTTAGGGCAAAATAGCGCACGGTGAAATAATATTACGCAAGATAAAAGTGCATCATCTTGGGTATGCGCCTGTAATTGGTGCATCCATCACAAAGGGAGAGCGGTAGTGTGGGAATCAAATTTAATTGTGCTAGAGATCGCGTTTCTGCTAATCGCTACGCTATATTCCATTACCGGGCACGGCGGCGCATCGGGTTATATTGCCGTCATGGCGCTGCTCGGCATGGCGCCGCAGGAAATGAAACCGATCGCGCTCAGCTTGAATATCATTGTGTCTGCGATAGCCACGATGCAGTTTTATGGTGCGGGACATTTCAGACGCCCGCTATTTACCCCTTTTATATTGGGTTCCATGCCGCTAGCCTTCATCGGCGGCGGTCTGCAATTATCGACACAGTGGTTTAATTATTTAATGGGTGCAGCACTCATTTTTGCGGCGCTGCGCATCTTCTCCAAACATGCACAAACATTGAGAGTAAACGTGCCGCCATTTAGCGTCGCCTGCGGAATCGGCGCAGCCATCGGCCTGCTATCCGGCCTGATCGGGGTAGGCGGAGGAATTTTTCTAACGCCCTTGTTGTTGTTGCTGGGCTGGGCCAATCCCAAACAAGCGGCAGCAGTTTCTGCACCTTTTATCCTGCTGAACTCGATTGCTGGATTAGTCGGGTTTAGTATGCAGGCCACCTACCACTTACCCTCGCACATCCTCTGGCTGGCGCTGCCAGTATTAGTGGGGGGGCTATTGGGCTCGTACCTAGGCAGTCGTTCCTTACCCATGCGCGGCATTTCTGGGGTGCTGAGTGTGGTGTTGCTAATAGCTGGAGCCAAACTTTTATATGTCTAATATTCTGGGCTTCGCTGGCTTCTCCGGCAGTGGCAAAACCACACTGCTGGAAAAACTTATTCCGCTGCTGGTTGCTCGCGGGTTGCGTGTTGCCGTGGTTAAACATGCACACCATGATTTTGATATAGACCAGCCGGGCAAGGACAGCTACCGTCAACGCAAGGCGGGGGCGCGCGAAGTGCTGATTACCTCGGCGCACCGATGGGCACTGATGCACGAACTACAAAATGAAAGCGAGCCGACTCTGAAAGAATGTTGTGCGCGTCTGTCGCCTTGTGATTTGGTGTTGGTGGAGGGCTACAAGTACGCCGACATTCCCAAGCTGGAGGTGCATCGCAGCGGCGTCAACCACGAACATTTATATCCAAGCGATGCGCGGATTATCGCTGTAGTCACGGATATCCGAGCTGAATTGCCCTTGCCTGTGCTCGACCTGAACGCGCCGCAGACAGTAGCAGCATTTATAATCAAGCATTATTCTCTGGCAGAAATAGCATGAAAGTTAAACTACTTTATTTTGGTCGTCCGGCAGAGAATTTGAATGTTAGGCAGGAACTGGCCGACATTCCAAATGACACGGCCACCCTGTCTGACTTGCTGACAGGGTTGCGCTTGCGCGGAGAAATCTGGCAGCACGAATTAAGCGAAGGCCGAATACGCTGCGCCATCAATCAGGAGTTTTCCCCTTTGACAGCACGCCTCCAAGAGCAGGATGAAGTGGCGATTTTTTCACCCATTTCTGGCGGGTAATAAATGAGCATCTCCATTCAACAATACGATTTCGATGTTTCGACTGAACTCAATGCACTGCGCGCTGCTAACAAGAACGTGGGCGCGCTGGTTTGCTTCGTCGGCTTGGTGAGGGATTTTAACGGTGACGATCCCATTGAAAATCTGACGCTGGAACATTATCCTAGCATGAGTGAAAGCGCACTGGCCGACATTCTAGATCAGGCACACACACGCTGGAATTTAATCGCCTCGCGCGTCATTCATCGCATCGGCACGCTATTTCCGAGCGAGCAAATAGTATTCGTAGCCACTGCCGCAGCTCACCGCAGCGAGGCATTTGCCGCTGCGGAATTTATTATGGATTATCTGAAGACGGACGCACCCTTTTGGAAAAAAGAGCAAACCCGTCACGGTGCATCGTGGCTGGAAACCAAGACGACTGATACAGAACGCGCCGCGCGCTGGAAAATAAAAAATACTGGAGAAAGCACATGACCCTGACTCATTTCGATCACGACGGCAAAGCGCAGATGGTAGATGTCGCGGCCAAAGATGAAACTCTACGCATCGCTCGCGCTGCGGGTGCTATTCGGATGGCAGCTAGCACACTATCCTTAATTGCCAATGGCTCTGCAAAAAAAGGGGACGTGCTCGGCGTGGCGCGCATTGCAGCCATACAGGCAAGCAAGCGCACCGCCGAACTCATTCCTTTGTGCCACCCTTTGTATCTAACCCAAGTTGCTGTGAAATTTAATCTGAATCACGAACAAAATACCGTGGAATGCATCGTCACCACGCAGACTATGGGGCGAACCGGCGTAGAGATGGAAGCACTTACCGCCGTGAGTGTAGCGCTACTGACCATTTATGATATGTGCAAAGCGGCGGATCGCGGCATGATCCTCACTGACATTCGGTTGCTAGAAAAACAGGGCGGGCATTCTGGGCATTGGCAGCTAGGCTGACACCATTTTTTTGTCCACGTTACGTGGACGCCCTGCCCACTTCATGCCTAGGCTAATAACTATCAACGCTGACACATAGAAAATGAGTTGCATACCTGCTGGCTTGTCTTCATAGCCGACCAAAATATGCAGCAGCGTGCCAAACATTGATTGTTGAGAAAGCAATGCCGAGGTATCCCAAACAGGAGCAGCCAAGCTAGGCAACAAATCGGCCTGGATTAAAAAATGCGCCGAGCGCGAGGCCATGCCTGCGGCCAGAAACAGTATCAGCATACCCGTGGCCGCAAAAAACCAGCGCATCGGAACACGCAGCAAACCTGCGTAAAGCGCATATCCGACGACCACTCCGACCAGCAACCCAGCTAATCCGCCAGTCAGCATAGGTATCGCTCCCGCTCCTTCTGATGCTGCGATTCCATAGAGAAATAATGTAGCTTCCGAGCCTTCGCGCAATACTGCCAGCCCGACTATCACTAACAACACCGAGCATTCGCTACGGCCATCGCTAATGGCAACGCCCACCGACCGCGCATTTTTGGCCAGTTCGGCGCCGTGCGATGACATCCAGATGTTATGCCATGCCAACATGACTACAGCCAGTCCAAGCACAATAGCGTTAAATAATTCCTGCCCCATACCGCCCGCCCGATCCGCAATATTACTGGCGAAAAAGGCCACGATACCCGCACCCAGCAGACCCGACAATACTCCTGCGGTCAACCAATAATTGCGGCCCGGTACGGTACGCGTCGCTGCGGCCACAATGCCAATGATGAGCGCGGCTTCAAGAACCTCGCGAAAAATGATGACTGCAGTGCTGAACATGGCTTGTTATCTCCCTAATGGTCACCTCTAGCATTACTCAACCACAACCACGCCTTGAGCCGTACTTTCATGAAACTCACCCATGAATTTGTACCTGCCAGGACTAAGCGGGCCTAGATGAACAAAAGCCGTTTTATTGCCCAGAATTATTTTTTCACGTTTAAGATCGTCGCTATGAAATTCTTCTGGGGTGCTGTCTTTATTCTGTATTTGTAGCTTAATCTTCTTGCCTGCGGGAATCTTGATTTCAGTGGGTTCAAACTTGTGATTTTGAATAACCAGAACATATTCAGGCTCTGCACCCACCGCGCATACTGGCAGTAAAAAAATTAGTAATAGCAAGTATTTCATTTTACGTACTCCTTAGAGAATTGAAATTGTTAGTACGAATGATAATCGTTCTTATTTGAGAAGTCAATATGCTTATTTGGACAATTGATTATTTGGACTTCGCCGGCACCATCAATACTCATATTATTGAGTAAGCCAAACAAAGGTGCTAAGCTGTTTAAAATTAAAAGTAGGTGAGATATGCAATCAAAAAATATATTTTTGTGTTGGGGTTGCACTCTACTGCTTGCTTGCGGCACACAACCCATTATCCCTTCTGACAAGCACATTCAAAAAGCGGATGCCGAGCCTGCTACCGCCATCCCGCAAGTTATCAAGCGCACCATCCCCCTCTCGCCACCGCAAGCAACTCCAAAAATAGAAACTTACAGTGTCGTGGTAACCAATGTTCCTGCGCACGAAATTCTATTTGCGCTGGCGCGCGACGCAAAAATAAACCTCGATATTCATGGCGGCATACAAGGCACTGTCACGCTCAACGCGGTGAACCAGACCCTGCCGCAAATTCTGAGTCGCATCGCCAAACAGGTGGATATGCGCTACGAGATGGACGGCACAAATTTGATTGTCATGCCGGATTCACCCTATTTGAAACATTACAAAATTGACTATGTAAACATGGTGCGCGATTCAGACGGTGGCATTTCCAACGCAACCCAAGTCGGGGCAGGAGGATCTGGAGGCTCTGGCGGAAATAATTCATCGCTTACAATCAAGAACACCTCCAAAAATCACTTCTGGGGAACACTGACCCAGAACATCAAGGACATCCTGCATGAAACCGATAAAATATTTCCGGAAGGCTCCAATGAAACGGCAATAGAGCACGTCAGAACAGCCAGCAGTAGTGGCACTGGAGCGCAAGCTGCCAGCAACAAAAAATCTA
>JANONO010000313.1:0-3603 GCA_031420875.1 Gallionellaceae bacterium
TCAGTCAGGCAAAGATCGAATGATTTGTTATCCAGCTGGTGTTGAGCCTCACGCACATTGGTGGCGCTCTCGACCTGCAAGCCCATACGCAGTAATGCCAGCTCCAGCAACTCCACTATATCTGGCTCGTCGTCCACTACTAATACACGGGCTGCGGTGGGATGTTTGTTATTGCTCATCCATTTCTCCAAACATGATGCGGAAGCTGACGCCGCCGCCGGCTCTCTGGTTATATTCGAGCAATGCCCCATTGGCTTCGCATAGCTCACGCGCAATATACAGGCCTAAGCCCGTGCCGCCAGCCACCGTGGTAAAAAATGGTTCAAACAATTGCGGCAAAACCGTGGGGTCAATTTCCGGCCCGTCGTTAGAAATTTCCAGCACTGCTCTGCCGTCGTCTGTATGCCAGGCTTTAAGTTGTACACTGCCCACTTGTTTTTCACAGTAGCGCAAGGCATTGCGGCATAAATTCCACAATACCTGATTGAAGTGTCCCCTATCAAATTTTATTACACAGGTGGGTGGAATGTTAATTAAAAATATTTCTTGGGACACCCCTTCGGTATTAATCAACCCTTCGATAAAAACTGATATTTTTTCAGCCAAGCTGAATTCTTCGCGTTGTGCTCGATCCCGTCGATTTAACTGTAGAACATCCAGCACGATGTTATTCATTCTGGTCGTGTTATCCAAAATGATCTGGAATAGCCGTGTCTGAGCCGAATCATGCTTTTCTTCCTGCAATAACTCGGTCGCATAACTGATGGCGGACAGGGGGTTGCGTACTTCGTGCGCGATGTTGGCGGTCAGCCGTCCCAGCGCCGCAAGCTTGATTTGTTGCGCCTGCGCTTTAACACGCTGCATATCTTCGACAAACACCACTGCGCCCCAAAAACCCTGGTGTTGAACCGGCAGAAAGCGGACGCGCACTTGATGGTGGGTTATGGGCAAATTCAAGGTCTCGTACCCACGCCCCAGATTCTGACGCCAACCAGCAAAACGCTCTGCCAGTAACGGGGCACAATTTTGCAGTGACACATTTCCTTCATCAGGAAAGTCATATCCTAGCAATCGCCCCGCACTGGGATTGTGTTGTTTGACCAGGCCTTGTTCGTCCACCACCAACACTCCGTCTGGCATGTCTTGTATTAGCAAGCGGTTTGCTTCCGCCATATTCGACAAATCTACGCCGCGTAAGGCAGCTAATTTTTCACTGGCTATAGCATACTTGGCCAAGGTATGTGCCAGCCAAGCGACAGCGAAATAAGCAGTACTTAACAACCCCACTTGGGCAAACTGCGCGGCCGATGCTCCTTGCACCAACATGGCATAGGTATGCTGTAACAACATGGCAATACTGGCCATGGCCGCAAAAAATAGCGTGATCTTGCCACGGCTGATCATGCCGGCAGCGGCCAGTGATACCAGCAACAGTACGCTGATATTACTCTGTATTCCTCCGCTGGCATGTGACCACACAGCCACACATGCAATGTCTGTCCCGACCAGAAATGCCAGTTGCAGGTTAAAACGCGGCCTGTGCAACCAGATGGTCAGCAACGAAACCAATGCCAGTGCGGAATAGATGACGCTGGTTCGGAGAAACAGCGAGGGATCGCGTGAACCAAAGGCTAGATCATTGCCAAACGTGCTGACCAGAAACACGAATAGAAGACCTAGGGTTATTCGATAAAAATTGTATAGATAAAGCGAGCGCCACAAGGCCTGCGACACCAACTCAGAATGTGTAGAGGTGGGTGCGGGAAGTGACGGGCTATCCAGCATAGGGGCTGTTTTGAAGGCTATTTTGCTTGGTCGGTGTGCGCGCGCCGATGTGCTTCACTGCAATAGCAATGATCGTTGACCATGACGCACTCTCCCTTGGGTAAATGTGTACCACAGTGAGCGCAACGCACCATATCTTCGGTCTTGGTGGTTATATTCTCACTGTCTATCCGCTTGCGGAAAGATTTAATCAGCAAATAGATAACGGCAGCGATGGCGATTAAAAGTAGCAAACGACTCATTTTAGCTCACCATTACTCTACCACCGAGCCATCCACCTCTGGAGGTGGGTCTCCGAATATCGGAGAGTTTTCTGGTGGCGCAGCTGAGTCGGGCGTTCCAGCTTGTTCGGGTTCTGGCTCTGGCTCAGCAGATGGCCATGAGGCAGGTTCTGCCCACGGTCTAGATTCAGGCTCTGGGGTAGGTTCTGGCGCTTGTTCTTGAGTCTGTTCCGGGGTTGGTTCAGGCTCAGGAATGGGTTCTGGATTTGGCTCAGGGAAAGGTTCTGGTTCCGGGAAAGGCATAGGCGGCATGCCAGGTTCTCTGGGCAAACCAAATACGGATGGATCACGCATGCCGCCCTGAGACATAAACGCATCGGTATATGCCCCTTGCCCTCCGGTTGCTGTCCCGGACCAGAACTGTATTTCGCCAGCGGCAGGGCGTTCAATGTTACGCACGATATGAGGAGTGATCGAAAGCACAATTTCAGTTTTTTCGCGCTCATCTTTATGGCTGGCGAATAAGCGCCCAATTAATGGCAAATCGGCCAGGCCCGGCAAGCCGTTGACCGCTTTACGATCCCGGTCGTCAATCAAACCAGCCAGAAGCTGGGTTTCGCCATCTTTCAAGCGGAGTAGCGTAGAGGTATTGCGTGTTCCAATTTGATAGACCACGGTACCATTTTTGGTTGTGGAGGCCTGACCCAGCGAGCTGACTTCTAGTGCAACCTTAATAGCTACTTCGCCTTCCAGATAAATGTTGGGTTCTACTTCCAGCTTGATACCCACATCCACGTAGGTAATGGTTTCTGTAGTCCCGCCACCCGATGTTGCTGGCAAACTGGCGCTAATTATAGGTACGCGATCACCAACATGTATCTTGGCTTTTTCACGGTTACGCACCCTAATACTCGGATTGGCCAGAACATTGAGATCGGAAACTGACTGATTGAAGTTGATAGAAGGCGTGCCTCCTACCGAAATATTGCTGCGGTTCAGGTGCGTGAATGATTGCAGGGTGAGGGGCAATCCCACAAAAGCGTCACCTACTATTTCTCTTGGTACAATTAAACCCAGCTGTGACGGGGGTTGTATGCCTAAATCCAGCAATTTAGTGCGTTTGATTTCAACCACCGTTACATCCAGCAGCACTTCCGGGTCTGCCAAATCCTGTGCGGCAATCAATTTTTCGGCCAAACGTATATTTTCCGGGGTGTCGCGCACCACCATCATATTGAGCCTGTCATCCACAAATATATCGCGCACTTTTAATATGGTGCGCAACATGTTCGAGGTCTGCTTGGGATCGGCATTGTTCAAATAAAATGTTTTGACTACCAGCTCTTCATATTCCTGCGATTTTTGCGGGTTTCTGGGATAAACGATGACGGTGTTCTCATTGATAATCTTCCTATCTAACTGATTAGATTCCAGCAACATGCTCAGCGCTTTGTCGAAAGTCACTTGCTTGACGAAAATTGAAACCCGTTGTTCTGGGCGCAAATCCTTATCGAGGATAAAATTAACCCCAGTCGTGGTGGAGAGGACATCAAACACCATTTTAACTGGCGCATCGCGGAATTCTAGAGTAAGTGGG
>JANONO010000314.1:0-2182 GCA_031420875.1 Gallionellaceae bacterium
GCAGCTAGAAGCTGGCAAGCTACAAACCCAAGCCATGTTTGATCTACAAACGCAGATCGAGGAGCAGAATGTCGAATTAAGCAAGTTGCGCGGACAAAACGAAGAGATAGAAAACAAACTGCAGGATGCCGAGAAACGGCAAAAAGATTTTTACGTTGACCTCGATACCCGCATGCGTCACTTTGAAACCATAGCAACAACAGCAGCGACAGTAGCGACTGCCCCCCCTCCCCCAGCACCTGTAGCACCTCAAATTACCAACGACATAGCCGCCCCACTAGCCGCAGACGACCCTGCCTTGGAAAATCGTGCTTATGAGACGGCCTATGTTTTATTCAAAGCGGGCAATCACCTGAAAGCCATCAGTGCTTTTCAGGAATTTCCGAAAAAATTCCCGGAATCGGTACATCTGCCTCATGTTTATTTCCAAATGGGCGGTGCCTATTTTGCCTTAAACGAATACCGGAACGCATTGGACAGCTATCAACTATTGATACGCAAGTATTCCTACAGCCCTATCGTACCCGATGCCATGTTGGAACTTGCCGATTGTCAAAAGATGCTGAACGACAAGGTTGCGGCCAAAAAGACACTCCAACAAATCATCGCCAAATATCCTGGCAGCAAAACCGCTGACAAGGCCAGAAGCCTTCTCAAGACCTACAAGTAAAGGCAGCTATGCCTTCGTACTCCGCCAGCGCACAACTGCGCATCACTGAAATTTTTTATTCCTTGCAAGGTGAAAGCAGCCGTGTCGGTTTGCCGACAGTGTTTGTGCGCCTGACTGGCTGTCCCTTGCGCTGCACCTATTGCGATACTGCCTACGCTTTTAGCGGCGGCAACAATATGGCTATTCCAGAGGTTCTCACAGAAGTGGCACGTTATACAACGCGCTATGTGACGGTTACTGGTGGCGAACCTCTAGCACAGAAGAGTTGCCTGCCCCTGCTGCGCGCCTTGTGTGATGCGGGCTACGAAGTGTCGCTGGAGACCGGTGGGGCACTGGATATATCCGGGGTGGATGCGCGCGTAATGAAGGTGATGGACATCAAGACCCCGGCATCGGGTGAGATGGAAAAAAATCGCTGGGATAATCTGGCTGTGCTGCATAAGCATGATGAAATAAAATTCGTGTTATGCGATGAAGCTGATTATATTTGGGCTGTGCAGGTGTTGCGCGAACGCAATCTAGCAGACACATGCACGGTATTATTCTCCCCATCACATGAGCAACTATCGCCAACCGTGCTGGCCGATTGGATATTGCGTGACCAGTTGCCGGTGCGTATGCAAGTACAGTTGCACAAGGTGTTATGGGGCGTACAGCCCGGAAAATAAAAAGCAATGAAGAACGCAGTGGTGCTGTTATCCGGCGGGCTAGATTCCGCCACCGTGTTGGCCTTGGCGCGGCAACAGGGTTTTGTCTGCTATGCACTGAGCATAGATTACGGCCAGCGCCACCATGCTGAACTAGCCGCAGCCCAGCACGTAGCACAGTCATTGGGCGCGATCGAACAGCGCGTCATCAAAGTTGACCTGACCGGGTTTGGCGGCTCCGCCCTGACCGATGCGCGCATTGCCGTGCCGCAACAGCTAGCACCGGGCATCCCACTGACCTACGTGCCGGCGCGCAACACCATTATGCTGTCACTGGCTCTGGCCTGGGCAGAGGTGTTACAGGCACAAGATATTTTCATCGGGGTCAACGCCGTGGACTATTCCGGTTACCCCGACTGTCGTCCTGAATACATCGCGGCATTTGAGCACATGGCCAATCTCGCCACCAAGGCGGCGATTGAAGGTAAACCACTCACCCTACACACCCCATTGCTGCACCTGAGCAAGGCTGACATCATCAAGCTGGGTGTGCAGTTAGGCGTGGATTACAGCCAGACCGTGTCCTGTTATCAGGCTGATGCAGACGGTTGCGCATGTGCCGTGTGTGACTCGTGCCGATTACGCCGCGCAGGCTTCAAAGCCGCCGGAATAGCCGATCCAACGCGTTATGGCACACATGAAAACACTCTATCGCGTTGACACGATGAGTCAAGTCCGTATAATGCGCGCTTCCTTAAATGGGATGTGGGTCGTTAGCTCAGCCGGTAGAGCAGCGGACTTTTAATCCGTTGGTCGCCAGTTCGAATCTGGCACGACCTACCACAGCGTAAGAGGTTTATATGTC
>JANONO010000315.1:0-10940 GCA_031420875.1 Gallionellaceae bacterium
CTTGGCACCCGCCAAATGGGCTTGTATCTCCTCTCGCAGGTGTTGCACATCGTCGGCATGGACGAGACTGAACCATTCATCGGGATGCTCAGCGATTTCTGTCTCGCCATAACCGAGCATAGCCTTCCAGCGCGTGGAAAAATAGATCGCGTCAGTCTCCAGATTCCAATCCCAGATACCATCATTGCTGCCGCACACCGCGCGCGCGTAACGGCTTTCACTCTCGCGCAAGGCTGCCAGCGTCTGTGCATGTTGAATGGCGTAGCGCACTGCATGTTCCAGCAAGGGCGCCTTGATTTGACCCTTGATCAAATAATCCGCCGCACCGGCCTCGGTCGCCGCGACATCAACGTCGTGATTGCCCTGCCCGGTGAGCATGATGATCGGCACTCGACTGCCGCTTTGAATCGCCTCGGACAGTAGTTCTAAACCATTGTTCTGTCCCAGCCGATAATCCAGCAGGCACACATCGTGACGGTTTCCCTGCAATGCTTTCAGCCCGCCGTGGTAGTTACTTGCCCACTCCAGAGTGATGCCGCCCTGTCCGATCTCGTTGAATAAATCGCGGGCAATGACATAGTCATCATTGTCGTCTTCGATCAGGAGAACCTGCCAGGTGATCTGTTCGTTCAGGGTGGTAAGCATATTCATGGCAGGTGGTGATTTTGAGGGAGTTCGACGATTTCAAACCAGTATTCCCCCAATACTTTAATTACTTCAACCATGCTGGAAAAGGTCACTGGCTTGGTAATGAATGAGCTGGCACCCAGGCTATAACTGCGGTACACGTCTTCTTCGGCTTTGGAGGTGGTCAGCACCACCACCGGGATATTTCTCAAATCAGGGTCAGCCTTAATTTCACGCAGCGCCTCGCGCCCATCTTTTTTTGGCATGTTGAAATCCAGCAGGATAATGCCGGGGCGCGGAGCAGCGCCGGGCGCAGAGTACTTACCTTCGTGCATGAGATAATCCATCAGGTCTTGCCCGTCCACCACACAGCGCAAATCATTCAGCAAATGCGCTTCGGCAAATGCCTCTCTCACCGTCTGTCTGTCATCCGCGTCATCATCGGCCAGCAAAACGGTAATGGGTATTCTATTTTCCTTCTTCATGACTCCGTACTCCTTTGGATTGATGAACAGGCAAAGTAACGATGAACGTCGCTCCGGCCTCTGGTTTGCTGCGAGCGGTGATGTGACCGCCATGATGCTCGGCAATTTTGCGGCAGACAGCCAGCCCTACTCCCGATCCCTCGTATTCGCCACGTCCGTGCAAGCGCTGAAACAGGGTGAAGATACGATCCAGATATCTCTCATCAAAGCCAATGCCTTGATCTTCCACCATAAGCTGGTAGAAAGCATCTGTCTGCGCCCCGACCAAGGCGGCAGTTGAATTCAGTATACGCCCATATACTTTAATTCGGGGAGCCTGGCCGGGGCGATGAAATTTCAGGGCGTTGCTGATTAAATTTTGCAGTAACTGGCGTATCTGCACCGGCTCGGCGTCGAGCGTAATCAGCCCAGATACCTCGATCTGAGCGCCGCTTCTGGTAATGCTGATTTCCAGCATATCCAGTACATATTGCACGATTTGATTGAGATCAACCGGCGTGAAGGGTTGTGCCTTGGCCGTCACACGCGAGTAGGTGAGCAGATCATCTATCAGCGTTCGCATGCGTTGCGCGGCGTCCAGCATGCGCACCAGATAATCGTGCCCCTCTTCATTCAGCGTGGCGGCGTGTTTGGTCTGTAGTCGCTCACCAAAGGTCTGTATCTTACGCAGCGGCTCCTGCAAATCGTGCGAGGCGACCGTGGCAAAATCCTGCAACTCGCGATTACTGCGTTCCAGACGTACGGTAAAGTCACGCAGTTCATACAAAGCCGTTTCCAGTTGCTGCCCTTTTTCCCGCAAGCAATAAAATGCATAAATGGCATAGCTCAGAAGCAGCATCGCCACCAGGAACAAGCCCAGCCGGTAGCCGACAGCACTGCGTTGCTGCGCATGGTAATAATCCAGATACTGTTGCTCTAGCTCAATCCCGATGTGATTTTTTCCGAACGAACTGAGTTGTGTAAGCAACCCGTCCATGCCGGCTCCCTTGTCCAAAACGACACGGGCGTGATGCGCGGCATTTTCTGCCAATACCCGAACGCGCGCAGGCAAGTTGGGGGTAGCGATTTCCACCCGGCGAATATCTTGAGACAGAATGGAGTAGTACAAAGGATTGCCCGGATTAACTTTGGTCAGCAGCGCATCGCGCAGCAAGGACTCAAAGACTTCGCGCTGCAAGGTGGCAGCCTTGCCGCTTCTGGGCAGCAGCTCAAACACACCCACCACCATGCGCGGGATATATATAAACGCGTTGTTTAACGTCGCGTTATCGGATTTAAATTGCTCCAGCGCGACTTGTTTCTGCTCTATCTGCTGCTGCACATCACTCAATGCCTGCCTGATCTGAGGCGTATCCGGCAGCAAGCGGTTGTGGTGATATTCAGACAATCGGGCGCTGAGTAACTGCATTTCCCGCATGATAGCGATCACCCCATCATAGTTATGCTGCGACTTGTAATGTATCTGCAACACCGCTTCACCCAGCTCGCTATCTTTCGTTTGCAACTCGTTCAAGTCGCCCACCACTAGGTCGTGTGTATCGGGATTGACCGGTTGCGCCTTGATAAACAAAAAAAGTAAACCTGCTGCTGCCGCGCCGGCCAGAGCAAGTTGCCACTTGTTGGTTTTGATCGAGAACATCATGGGGCCGGCGTATTATTGGTCGGCTGGCCTTGATATACGCCAGTCAGGGTGTTGAGAAACTTGACGATACTGATGATCTCGTCCCGGCTTAAACTTATTCCCAGTTGATAGCGCCCCATGGTCAGCACGGCTTTTTCCAAGGTGTCCGCCGATGCATCATGAAAATAAGGCGCAGTCAAAGCGACATTACGCAATGAGGCGACTCTAAATTTGTAGCGATCCGCTTCAACCTTGGTGATGTTATAGAGGCCATAGTCAACTTCAGTCACATCACCCCGCGCTTTAAAATAATCATTCACCACACCAAGTTTCTGGTACAGATTGCCGCCCACATTCATACCCTGGTGGCAGTTGATACAACCCAGATTCTTGAACAATTGATAACCCGCTAACTCATCCGCAGCCATGGCATGTGGCTCACCGCGCAAGTAACGGTCAAACTTTGAATTAGGCGTAGTCAGCGAACGCTCGTAGGTGGCAATGGCGTCTTTGATGGATTGTTGTTCTATACCATGCGGGTAGAGTGCAGCAAAATCTCGGCGATAAGCCACATCGTTGTTCAACTTGGTGATGACCTCGATCCAGGTGGTAGCCATTTCGGCGGGGTGTTGCAGCGGAAAGTCCATCTGATCTTCAAGGGAAGCAGTACGCCCATCCCAAAACAACCTGAAATTGAATCCGCTGTTAAACACAGTCAGCGTGTTGATATTGCCGCGTTTACCGCCGATTCCGATCGGGACGGGCAAACCATCCGCTCCGCCTTTCTCCAGCCGATGACAGCTTGCACAAGCAATCGTATTGTCGTGGGAAAGTTGGGGGTCGTGAAACAGACGCTGACCTAACGCAACCTTGCGCTGATCCAGATTCATAACCAGCGGTATCGGGGTGATCGGCTCTTGCACGGTGCTGCGCTCGACACTTAGAGCATCGCGCGACTCAGTGCTTTTTTGCGTTTCAGAATAATCTGGAATTGTGTACCAAAAATAAAGCGCTGCTACGCACAGAGACAATCCGGACAATATCAATAACCACCATTTCGTTTGCTTAACCATGGCGTGCCTCCGTTAGTCAATCTACTTGAGGGCGCTTCTAAAATCTAAACACCGTTGCGTTGCTGCATTGCTCAATAAATTTTAATGCTTACATATCAAAACTGCAGGTTGCACAGACTTTATTTTACGCCTTGCCTAGGATTTTGAATTTTTTGAAATGCCCTTTAGTCAAAATTCTTCCCACTCGCTCTCTGTTTTCTTAGTGAGTATCTTGTACCTACCACCTCGCCTCTCCTTCAATGTCGCTGACTCTGGCCTAGCCACCGGTTTAGCTATCGGCAAGGAGGTAAAGCGCTGCGATGATGACTGGATCTCCTCGTCATCATCCAACTTGAACACGCTCACTGCCTCAGCCAGTTTTTTTGCTTCCTCCTTCATGGATTCCGCAGTGGCAGCAGCTTGTTCAACTAAGCTAGCATTCTGCTGTGTTACCGCATCCATCTGGGTGATGGCTTTATTTACCTCGTCTATCCCTGCGCTTTGTTCGGATGAAGCTGCCGATATTTCCGCCATAATATCGGTCACACGCTTTACTGCGACTAGGATTTCTGCCATGGTTTGTCCAGCTTCATCTACCAGCTTGGTACCACCTTCCACTTTCCCAACTGAATCGTAAATCAACGCCTTGATTTCTTTAGCTGCCGCAGCACTACGTTGAGCCAGCGTTCGCACCTCTCCCGCCACTACAGCAAAGCCGCGCCCTTGTTCACCAGCGCGCGCCGCTTCTACCGCCGCATTTAGAGCAAGAATGTTGGTTTGAAAAGCAATACCTTCAATCACGCTAATGATATCCACAATTTTTTTGGCAGAATCATTGATCGAGGCCATGGTGGCGATTACTTTGCCCACCACTTCACCGCCTTTAAGCGCCACATCGCGCGCACCCATTCCAAGCTGATTGGCTTGTCTGGCACTTTCGGCGTTAAGCTTAACAGTGGAAGTCAGCTCCTCCATTGAAGAAGCCGTCTCTTCCAGAGATGCGGCCTGTTCCTCGGTGCGTTGCGACAGGTCACTATTACCCATGGCAATTTCTTTTGAAGCAATATCAATAAAATCCGCACTCGCTCGCACGCCCCCAACCAGCTTGACCAGATTGTCATTCATGTCTTGCAGCGCTTGCATTAAGCGGCCGGTTTCATCTTGGGTGACGAATTTAATTTTATTGGTCAAATTGCCGGAAGCTACCGCATGAGCAATTGTTACTGCATGATTGAGTGGGCGGACAATTGCGCGAATCAATGTGTAGCCTATCCACACCGCTGACCCCAGTCCAAGGCTGATGGCAATGATAAAAATATTTCGTATCGTCCAATAGCGCTGCTGCGCCTGCTCGTATTTTTGCTTGGCCATATCCACTTGCATCTGTCCCAGCTGCTCTATCCTGCTGGATACCGGGCGATATAGCGCACCTATCTTGTTGGCAACAATGCTGTTTGCCTCTCCGAAGTTACCCACACTCCACGCAAGCAGCACCGGCCTTAAGCCTTCAGTAACAAACCGGATGTTGTCCGCAGCAAATTTTTCCGCCAACTCTCTTTCTTCTGGGAGAAGATTTGCTGATTGGTAACTGGTTAAAATCAACTCAACTTCTGCAATGTTATTTTCGACTCGCGCGCTGTTATTGCTGATAGTTTCAGGCGTTGGTGCCGCTAGGTAAACGGCCATAGTGAAGCGATTCTGCTGTGTGAGCGATTCGATCTGTTTCAACTGCCCAAGGGGAATGGTTCGATTTTCATATACTACTTTCAAGTCTTCATTAGTCTTGCTCATGCCAGCCAGTCCAAGCAGGCCAATTCCCAGCAGCCCACACGATAGGAATACAATGACAAATAGCAACCTAAACTTAATACTGAAATGTTTGAACAAATCCATACCTCACTAAGAGCAGTTTTATTCTTCTAGCGATTTGAATAGCACCTGTGCAATTACACTTGTGCGATTAGATCGATAATTCACCTTAAGCAATTTTTAAAAATTCTAAATCTGAACCACCCCACGCTGCCTTCTCGCTTCAAACAAGCACACGCCCGCGCTGACCGATACGTTCAAACTTTCCACGCTGCCCAGCATCGGGATGCTTACCAACTGATCGCAAGTTTCTTTGGTCAACCTGCGTAACCCCTCCCCTTCCGCACCTAACACCCAAGCCAGCGCGCCGCTGTGGCGCAAGCCGTGTAAATTGGTCTCTGCTTCGCTATCGGCACCGACCACCCAGATGTCACGCTCCTGCAATTCGCGTAGGGTGCGCGCGAGGTTGGTGACGGTGATGTAGGGAACGGTTTCCGCTGCGCCACAGGCGACTTTTTCCACGGTGGCCGTTAAGCCAACCGCGCGATCTTTGGGCGCGATTACGGCATGTACACCAAAGGCATCGGCACTCCGCAAACAAGCGCCCAGATTGTGTGGGTCTTGCACGCCATCCAGCACCAGCAATAATGCGGGTTCAGTCAGGGTATCCAGCACATCATCCAGATGCCGCACTTTTTGCGTGGCATCCACCCGTGCGGCAACGCCCTGGTGGCGCGCATTGCCGACCATGCCGTCGAGCCGTTTGCCATCTACAGGGACGACGCGCACGCCATTCGTTTCCGCCAACTTGAGCAAATCACGTACACGCGGATCGCGGCGCTGCGGGTCTGCATATAATTCCAGTACGCTCTCTGCATGTTGGCGGATACGCGCAGTAACGGCATGAAAGCCATGAATAACACGAGTCTCAGCCATGATTTTTTTTCGCTTTACGAGATGCTCCTTGCGGAGATTTTTCTTTTGGGGTTTTTTCTTTAGCCGTTTTTGCTTTGGCGGTTTTCTCTTTTGGGGCTTTCGCTTTGGGAGCGCTCTCCTTGTGAATTTTTTCTTTGGCAGGCTTTCCTTTAGCTTCTTTTTTGGGTGCTTGTGCGCCCCATGCGCCTGCTCTGCTCACCGCTACTTGGCCTGCTTCGCCCTCAGCGGCTTCCAGCACGAAATCAATTTTTGTGCTTTCCATATCTACCCGCACCACTTTAACCCGCACTCGATCCCCCAGGCGATAACGCTTGCCGGTGCGCTCGCCCAGCATCTGGTGCTTGGTCGGATCGAAATGGAAATAATCCGTGCCTAGCTCGGATACATGTACCAAGCCTTCGATATACAGATCATCAAGTGCGACGAACAGGCCGAACCCGGTTACAGAAGATACCGTGCCGTTGAACACGCTGCCCAGATGATCGCGAATGTAAAAACATTTAAGCCAGGCTTCGACATCGCGCGTGGCATCGTCGGCACGGCGTTCGGTCATGGAACACTGCTCGCCCAGCGCCTCCCATTTTTCATGTGGCTTATACACTTTGCCATTAAGCACAGCCTTGATAGCGCGATGCACCAGCAGGTCGGGATAACGGCGGATAGGCGAAGTGAAGTGGGTGTAGGCTTCATAGCCCAGACCAAAATGGCCAGCATTTTCCGGCGCGTAGCGCGCCTGACGCAAGGAGCGCAGCATCACGGTTTGCAACAGCGCCATGTCGGGTCGGCCTTTGACCTGTTTCAATAGCTTGGCATAATCACCCGCCTGCGGCGATTCGCCGCCGCCCAAATCAAGCCCAAACTCCTTGAAGAATTCGCGCACCACTTCCAGTTTTTCCGGGGTCGGGCCTTCATGTACGCGGTACAACACAGCGTGTTTTTGTTCGTTCAAAAAATTGGCGGTGCAGACATTCGCCGCCAACATACATTCCTCGATCAAGCGATGAGCATCGTTGCGGATCACCGGCACGATGCGTTCTATCTTGCCGCTATCGTTGAACACCATCTGGGTTTCTATGGTCTCAAAATCTATCGCGCCGCGTTTCTCACGCGCTTGCAATAAAGTCTTAAACAAGGTGTACAGATGATTAATATGCGGCAGCACCGCAGCGAATTTCTGTGCATTTTCTCCTTGCGGATTAGCCAGCATGTCGGCCACCTGATTGTAAGTCAGGCGCGCATGAGAGCGCATCACCGATGGATAGAAGCGATATTTTTCGATATTGCCTTTGCTGTTGATTTGCATGTCACACACCATGCACAAACGCTCGACATCGGGGTTGATCGAACACAGGCCATTGGATAACTCTTCTGGCAACATGGGGATAACGCGGCGCGGAAAATAGACCGAGTTGCCACGGTTCAACGCTTCTTTATCCAGCGCATCGCCGGGTCGTACATAGTGGCTTACATCGGCAATCGCCACCACCAAACGAAAACTGTCGCCCTGGGGTTCACAATAAACTGCATCGTCAAAATCGCGCGCGGTTTCACCGTCTATGGTGACCAAAGGCAGCTGGCGTACATCTTCGCGCCCGGCATAATCTTCTGGTGATACTTTGGGTGCAAATTTCTCCGCCTGATGTTTCGCATCGGCAGGAAATTCATTCGGCAAATCATGTTTGCGTAAGGCAATCTCGATTTCCATGCCGGGGTCGGCATAGTTGCCCAACACCTCCACGATGCGGCCTATGGGCTGGGCATTCTTGCTCGGCTGCTGCATTATTTCCAGCATCACCACTTGCCCCGCTATCGCCGTGCTACGTTCGCCGGGAGCAACCAGAATGTCCTGACTGATGCGGCGATTTTCGGCCACTACAAATTGAATGCCATGCTCTTCATACAAGCGCCCAACCAAGCGTGTCGTGCCATGTTCCAACACCTCAACCACTCTGGCCTCGCGCCGACTTCGCCTGTCCATGCCACCCACCCGCGCCATGACGATATCGCCGTGCAGCACTTTGTGCATTTCTCTGGCGCTTAATACTAGGTCGGGGCTGCCGTCCTCGGCAATTAAAAATCCAAAGCCGTCCGGGTGACCCTGCACCTTACCTTTAATCAAATCCAGCTTATCCATCACGCAAATTGCCTGCTTGCGGTTACGCATAATCTGGCCGTCGCGCTCCATAGCGCGCAGGCGGCGTGTGAACAACTCAGCCTCATCTTCCATGATGTGTAAGAGTTGGCACAACTCTTCTTCGGTTAGCGGCACACCCTGCTCCGCCAGCAACTGCAAAATGTATTCACGGCTGGGTAAAGGGTGTTGGTATTGTTCGCGCTCCCGCTCCAGAAATGGATCGAGTTCGCGGATGTTCTTTTTCTTACTTGTCATTGACAGCGTTTCCTATAACGATTAAATTACGCGCCCTCAAGCAATCTAAGCCCAGATGGCGGAATTGGTAGACGCGCACGGTTCAGGTCCGTGTGCCGCAAGGTGTGGAGGTTCGAGTCCTCTTCTGGGCACCAGTAATGCAATTAGCAGCACTCCACTATATTTAAAGAATCAATACATGCCTTAGGGAAGCGCGGATTGTAGCAGGAAGCATGACGACGTGCCGCGCAACCCAAGCAGTCCAAGCAACTCATAGCTAGGATTGCTCTCTGCTATATCAAACAACAAATCTTTCAAGGAGTCCCGCATGAATTTTGATAAGGAGTTGGATGCTAAAGGCCTGAGTTGCCCGCTGCCTATACTCAGAACCAAAAAATCCTTGTCTGACATGTCGTCCGGGCAGATATTAAAAATAATTTCCACGGACAAGGGTTCAATCCTAGACATACCGGCATTTGCTCACCAGACTGGAAACATACTGATTTCGTCCGACCAAGAAAATGAGACTTTTATTTTTTTCATGCAGAAAAAATAGCACGAAACTGAGGGGATGGTTATGAAGAAAATGGCTTTGATTGCAAGCAAAGGCACACTCGATATGGCCTATCCGCCTTTCATCCTGGCCTCCACTGCTGCTGCCCTGGATTATGAAGTTCAAATATTTTTCACCTTCTATGGCTTGCAACTGCTACGCAAGGATTTGTCTGATGTCAAACTCAGCCCGCTGGCCAATCCGGCCATGCCCATGCCGATCCCTATGCCGGTCATGATGCAGGCTTTGCCCGGCATGGAAACCATGGCCACCATGATGATGAAAGACAAGCTCAAGAAAAAAGGCGTTGCCTCTCTGCAAGAGCTACGCTCAATGTGTCTAGAGGCCGAAGTCAAAATGATTGCCTGCCAGATGACCGTTGATCTTTTCGATTTCAATCGTAGCGATTTTATTGACGACATAGAATACGGCGGCGCTGCAACATTTATGCAGTTTGCTGGCGATACGGACATTTGCTTGTTTATTTAACACCCCCCGATTTTTCCGAAATAATGGACTATCTGCCAATTTTTCTTAACCTGAAGGGCAGGCAATGTCTAGTCGTAGGTGGCGGAAGTGTTGCCTATAGAAAAGCCCTGCTACTGCTCAAAGCAGGCGCTGAAGTGAGCGTGGTGTCTCCTCAACTTTGTGCCGCACTGACCGCACTGACTACCATCAAATATATATCAGCTCAATTTCAGGCTGCTCACCTCGACCATATTGCTCTGGTCATTGCGGCGACCGATGATGTGGTAGTCAACGAAGCGGTTTCGCGGCAAGCCAAGATCAGAAACATCCCTGTGAATGTGGTGGACAACCCCGCTTTGTGTACCTTTATTTTTCCCGCCATTCTGGATCGTTCGCCACTGATGGTGGCATTCTCGACCGGCGGTGCCGCTCCTGTTTTGTCACGAATACTGCGCGCCAAACTGGAAACGCTGATTCCGCACGGCTATGGAAAACTGGCTGCTTTCTCTGCCAAATTTCGGCAGCGTATAAAATCTCAAATTACTGATCCTGTTAAGAGGCGGATATTCTGGGAGGATGTGCTGGACGGCCCGATTGCCGAAAAAATTTTTGCAGGTGACGAAAAGACCGCCGAAGTAGCCTTGCTCAACATGCTACATGATGACGGAAAAAATACGATAGGCGAAGTTTATCTGGTCGGCGCAGGCCCAGGCGACCCGGATCTGCTGACTTTCAGAGCATTGCGCTTAATGCAAAAAGCTGATGTCGTGCTGTACGACAACTTGGTTTCCAAGCCGGTGCTGGAAATGACGCGACGCGATGCTGAAAGAATTTTTGTAGGGAAAATGCGTGGCGAACATACCATGCCACAGGAAAGCATTAACGATCTTCTGGTCAGGCTAGCCAAACAAGGCAAGCGTGTATTGCGCCTTAAAGGTGGCGACCCGTTTATTTTCGGGCGGGGTGGCGAGGAAATAGAAACATTGGCGCAGCACCAGATCAGCTTTCAGGTCGTGCCGGG
>JANONO010000316.1:0-4774 GCA_031420875.1 Gallionellaceae bacterium
GACAAGGGCGAGCTAAGTTTGCTGGGGCACGTCGTGCCGCAACAGGCGCGGGTGGCGCGTTTGCGCGTGGGAGTGGTGCCGCAGATGGATAATCTGGATCCCGATTTTACCGTGACCGAAAATTTGCGCGTCTATGGTCGTTATTTTGATATGACAGAGGATGCGATCGAGGCGCGTATTCCGATGTTGCTGGATTTTTCCAATCTCACCGCTAAGCGCGACGCCAAAATTCCCACGCTGTCCGGTGGCATGAAACGTCGTCTGACGTTGGCGCGCGCGTTGGTGAATGACCCGGACATTATTTTTCTGGATGAACCGACCACCGGCCTCGACCCGCAAGCGCGCCATCTCATCTGGCAGCGTTTGCGTGAACTGACGGCGCAGGGAAAAACATTGCTGTTGACCACGCATTTTATGGACGAATCGGAACGCCTGTGCCATCGCCTGGCCATCCTCGACGAAGGCCGCATGATTGCACAGGACACACCGCAAGCCCTGATCGCCCAGCATATTGAGCCGCAGGTGGTGGAGATATTTGGTGAACAGGTAACGGAGTGGGCGCAGCAACACGCAGCGCAATTTTCGCGGCGCTTTGAAGTGAGCGGCGAAACCGCATTTTGTTATGTGGACGATGCACAACCGTTGTTGACCCACTTGGGTGAACATGGTGAGTTGCGCTATCTGCATCGCCCGGCGAATCTGGAAGATGTATTTTTAAAACTAACCGGACGGGAGATGCGTGAATGATTTCAACTTCGTCATTCCCGCGCAGGCGGGAATCCAGAAAATTAAACAACACCCGCGAAGCGGAACAACTGTTTGGTTTTTTGCGCAGCGTAGAATTGTTGACTAACTGGATTCCCGCCTGCGCGGGAATGACAGGAGTGGTGAAATGAATACCAACCACTTTGCCCCACCGCGGCTCAGCCTCAGGTTCATCCCGATCTGGCAACGCCATTTTCTGGTATGGAAAAAAATGGCGGCCACCTCCATCCTCGGCCATTTAGCTGATCCGCTGATCTATATGCTGGGGCTGGGCTTGGGTCTGGGTAGCATGTTGCCGCAGATGGGGGGTACTTCTTATCTGGTATTTCTCGCTGCTGGCACGGTGTGTTACAGCACTATGAACAGCGCCACCTTCGAGGCGCTCTATTCCTGCTTTGCGCGTATGCACGAACAGCGCACTTGGGAGGCGATATTGAATACGCCAGTCACACTGGATGATATTGTGCTGTCGGAAATCCTGTGGGCGGCAAGCAAGAGTTTGTTGTCGGGCTTGGCGGTGTTGGTGGTGATCTGGGCGATGGGCTTGTCGCATTCGCTGCTGTCATTATGGCTGATCCCGCTGTCGTTATTCGTAGGGCTGTGCTTTGCCGCGCTCGGTTTAATTATGACTGCGCTGGCACCTAGCTATAGCTTTTTCATGTACTACTTCACGTTGGCAATTACGCCCATGATGTTTTTATCTGGCGTATTTTTTCCGGTCACTCAATTGCCGCCTGTGCTGCAAGCGGTGTCATCTGTGTTGCCGCTGTCACACGCGGTAGAAATCGCCCGGCCATTGATGAATGGTATAGTGCCGCCCTCGTTGTTGCTGCATATTGCAGTGTTGCTGAGTTTTACACTATTCGGATTTTATGTGTCGCTGGTGTTATTCCGGCGGCGGCTTTCTCAATGAGGTAGTTCATGTTGTGGGTTAAAGCTTTTCACATTATTTTTGTCATCAGCTGGTTCGCTGGATTATTTTATCTGCCGCGCATTTTCGTGAATCACGCGATGGCGACCGAGCCTGCCGAAATTGCGCGGCTCAAGTTAATGGAATACAAGCTGTATCGCTTCGTCACGCCGATAGCCTGGCTGGCAGTGGGCTTTGGGCTATGGTTGTGGCTGGGCTACGGCATAGGCGGTGATTGGATGTGGGTCAAATTTTCGTTAGTGCTCTTGTTGCTGGTCTATCACTACTACTGCGGCATACTGGTCAAACAATTCGCCGCCGACCTCAACACCCGCAGCCATATTTTCTATCGCTGGTTTAATGAAATCCCGGTAATTGTTCTGATTGTGATCGTTATTCTCGTTACCGTAAAACCTTTCTAATTTCGTCATTCCGGCGTAGGCCGGAATCCAGCGGTTTTATTTACATGCATTTAGGTTTTGTCCTCGCCGTAGCGAGGTAATTATTTCATTGACTGGATTCCGGCCTACGCCGGAATGACAGATTTTTTGGTGCCTCACAAAACTATGCCTGATTTTTTCTCCCCCTGCCCGCGCGGCCTAGAAGCTGTATTACAGAACGAACTTGAAACCTTGGGCGCGCAGAGTGTGCGTACGACCGATGGTGGCGTACATTTTTCCGGTGAGTGGACGCTAGGTTACCGCGTCAATTTGCACAGCCGCATTGCCAGCCGCGTACTGTGGCGCGTGGCGATGGCGCATTATCAGAGCGAGCAAAACATCTACGACATGGCTTACGCCCTGCCGTGGAACGATTGGTTCGACAACTCGCGCACCATCCGCGTCAACATGGCGGCGATCAAGTGCCCGCTGAAGAGTCTGGATTTCGCCACGTTGAAAATCAAGGACGCGATCTGCGATAAATTCCGCGCGCTCACCGGTGAACGTCCCAGCGTGGATACCCATACGCCGGACATACGCATCCACGCCTTTCTCGAACAGAGCCGCTTTACCTTGTATGTGGACACCTCCGGTGACGCGCTGTTCAAGCGCGGTGTGCGTCAATACACCAACATTGCGCCGCTGCGCGAAAATCTGGCGGCGGGAATTTTATTGCTGGCGGGCTGGCAACCCGGTACACCGCTGCTCGACCCGATGTGTGGCAGCGGCACCTTCCTCATCGAAGCGGCACAAATGTCGCTCAACATCGCCCCCGGCATAGATCGCAATTTTGCGTTTGAGAAGCTGAAAAATTTTGATGCCGCTGCCTGGCGTGATTTACGCAATGAAGCCCAAGCAGCACAAAAACCAGTGACCGAACTGCCGATTTTTGGCAGTGATTTATACGGCGAGGAACTCAAGGCCACGCATCTTAACCTAGAACATGCCGGCTTGCGCCCAGCCGTCATGCTCAATCAAGCCAACGTGCTGGAAATTTCTGCACCTGCCGAGCACGGTGTATTGGTGGCCAATCTGCCGTATGGCGAGCGCATGGGAAATCTGGAAGAGCTTGAAGCCTTGTACCCCAAGCTGGGTGATGTGCTGAAGAAAAAATTCGGCGGCTGGAATGCCTATCTATTCACGTCCGATTTGCGTATGCCAAAATTCATACGCCTGTCTGTTTCGCGTCGCACACCATTATTTAATGGCGCGATTGAATGTCGCTTGTTTGAATACAAAATGGTGGCGGGCAGTAATCGCAGTTAGTCATGCCCTTGCATCAAGTCATCTTCAAATGATCAGTGCCCGACATGACATCCCTGTTTTTCGAGTTTTTACTTTCCAGCTTAAGGCGCAGCCGCAGGTCGTTGACTGAGTCAGCATTCTTCAACGCTTCGGCATAGCCTATCTGTCCAGCCTCGTGCAGGTCGAACAAGGCTTGGTCAAAAGTTTGCATGCCTAATTCACGCGATTTCGACATCACTTCTTTGATGGAGAGGATATCGCCCTTGAAAATCATGTCGGCAATCAGCGGGGAGTTGAGCAGAACTTCCATCGCCGCCACACGGCCTACTCCGTCGGTGTGTGGAATCAGACGCTGCGAAATGAGCGCTTTGATATTGAGCGATAAATCCATTAGCAATTGTTCGCGTCGCTCTTCCGGGAAAAAGTTGATGATGCGATCCAGCGCTTGGTTGGCGCTATTGGCATGCAGGGTAGCCATACACAGGTGGCCGGTTTCGGCGAAGGCGACGGCGTGTTCCATAGTTTCGCGATCACGAATTTCGCCGATCAGAATCACATCGGGCGCTTGGCGCAAGGTGTTTTTTAGCGCGGCTTGCCAAGAATCGGTGTCCACTCCCACTTCACGATGGGTGATGAGGCAGTTAATATGGTCATGCACATATTCCACCGGGTCTTCGATGGTGATGATGTGGCCACGGCTATTTTTATTGCGATAGCCGAGCATGGCCGCCAAAGTGGTGGATTTGCCGCAGCCCGTGCCGCCGACTAGAATGACCAGTCCACGCTTGGTCATCACCACATCTTTTAATACACTGGGCAGTCCTAATTGTTCAAGATCAGGAATCTTGGTGGTGATGGTACGCAACACCATGCCCACACGCTGTTGCTGCATGAACACGTTAACGCGAAAGCGGCCAATTTCTGATGGGCTGATAGCAAAGTTACATTCGTGCGTAGCTTCAAATTCGGCTATCTGACGGTCATTCATAATGCTGTTAGCTAGCTCCAGCGTATGCTTCGCAGATAGCGCCTGATTTGAGACCGGAGTCATTACGCCATCTATCTTAAAAGCGGGCGGGAAACCCGCGCTAATAAATAGGTCAGACGCATTCTTGGTTATCATCCCGCGCAGCAGGTTGTGTATAAGCTCGGTAGCTTGTTCTCTTTCCATATTGAACTCCCTGATTATTTAGATGCGCTAATTGTACTGTGTTACAAATCGATCAAGGGATGCAGTGCAAGGCAAAATCGGGCGAAAAAACGGAGTTTACATAAACCCAGATAATCCATTAGGCACAATTCAGTGTGAATTCATAGAATCCGTTCGTCCTGAGCTTGTCGAAGGACTTGTTCTTACAGGGCTTGTGGTTCGACGGGCTCACCACGAACGGCCTAATGGATTATCTGGGTTAAA
>JANONO010000317.1:0-3835 GCA_031420875.1 Gallionellaceae bacterium
CGTGGGAATTTGTTAATCAACTGGATTCCCGTCTGCACGGGAATGACGCAATTGGGTCTAACGGACAATTTGGGTTGAATGGGCCTCTGCTCTCGAAGAAGCGACAAAATATGCTTTTTTGATCTGCGCTTAATCTGGTATTTTCTAAAATGATATTCGCGTCAAGGGGTGTGTTTCCAGCGAAGATCATGGCAAAAAAACAAGAAGCCCCCTAGCAAGGTAATCAGGAATTATTGCTTGCTCAGGAATTTCTCTATCGCGCTAATACGCGCTTGCTGTATTGCGGCTGAAATCATGTGGTCATCGGCGCATTGCTTGGCAATTTCACTCGCATCCACTGACCGTGCAACGTCCAATAGATGCAACAAATATTCTGCCTGCGGATAAGCATCGTTTTCGTGCCCGGTGCGCCCACGCGCATCGGCCGCACAAGCTTGCATCAGGTGGTTAAAGCGTTCTGGTCTGCGCCAGGCATCGGCTGACTGGAATAATTTGATGACGGTCTCGGCGCGCAATTCCTGGGCGCGATGAATGTCACCATGATACCGCGCCGTCAATAAAGCCAAGTCACGGCATTCGCTGGGCACACGCAAACGCTGCGACAGATTTTTCACCAATGCCACGCTACGCATCTCATGTCCGATGTGGCGCGGCAATATATCCTTCGGAGTAGTTGCCTTGCCCAGATCATGGGTCAGCGCGGCGAACCGCACTTCTAATGCGTAACCATGCCGTGCCGCGTCGTTTATCACCATCATGGTATGAACGCCGCAATCAATTTCGGGATGATATTTTGGTGGCTGGGGCACACCGAACAGTGCGCTTACTTCGGGCAGAATTTTAGCCAGCGCGTCACATTCACGCAGCGTAGTGAAAAAACAGGACGGCGCATCTTCCATCAGGCCGCGCGCCAGCTCTTGCCACACACGCTCCGCTACCAAGGCATCCACTTCACCGCTGCTCACCATATCGCGCATCAGCAGCAGCGTGTCGGGCGCAATGGCGAAGCCAAAGCGAGCCGCAAACCGCGCCGCACGAAGGATACGTACTGGGTCTTCGCTGAATGCTGGGCTAACATGGCGCAAAATGCCGGCGCGCAAATCAGCAACGCCGTTATAAGGATCAATCAAGCTGCCATCCGCAGCTAGTGCAATGGCATTGATGGTGAAATCGCGGCGCGATAAATCCTGCTCCAGCGTGACCTCCGGCGCTGCATACACATCAAAGCCTTTATAGCCGCGAGAAATTTTGCGCTCGGTGCGAGCAAGCGCATATTCTTCATGCGTATCGGGATGCAGGAACACTGGGAAATCTTTGCCCACCGGTTTGTAGCCGCGCGCCACCATGTCTTCCGGCGTGCCGCCGACCACGACCCAATCGTGATCCTGCACAACCAAGCCGAGCAACTGGTCGCGCACCGCGCCACCCACACAATAAATTTTTAGTGCGCCATTCACGGCTCGATAGCGTGGCCAGGGACGGGATGAATGGCTAACTGGCTAACCACAATGTTGACCGGTTTATTCTGGCTGCCCGCAATGATGCCCAGACGTTCTTTAAGCGAACGGGGAGGATGGCCGAACAATTTGGCGTAATACACGGCATTGCTCATTACTTTTTTAACGTATTGACGAGTTTCGTCAAACGGGATGGTTTCCACATAAATCGCCCCTTCCAGCGCATTTTCTGCACGCCATTGACGCGCGCGACTGGGGCCGGCATTGTAGGCGGCGGAGGCCAACAAAATATTATTGTCGAGCGCTGACAGTACGTTTTTCATGTAATACGTGCCCAGCTTGAAATTGGTATCAAGTTGATGAATAAATGCTTTGCGATAATCTTTCATGCCCAGTTTTTGGGCTACCCAGCGCGCCGTTGCCGGCATGATTTGCATCACACCTGCTGCGCCCGCTGTTGATTTGGCTTGTGCAACGAAGCGACTTTCCTGACGCATCAGCCCGAATACCCAAGCCTCTTCCAAATCGTTTATGCGAACATAATCCTGCATTTCCTCGCGATAGGGCGCAGGATATCGCAGGTTGAAATCGTGCAATTGCACGGTGCGGTTGGCGGTATTGATGGCATGGTCGTACATCTCGTGACGAAGGGCAATTTCTGCGGCCACCAGCAATTGCTTGTCGTTGAATGTGCGTGTCGCCCACGCCCATTCCAGCGCTGCGTCGGTGCGTAAGTCCATGCGATACAGTGCCAATGTGCGCTGCACGGCGGGAAGCGCCAGCATGCTATTTATGGCGGCCTCATCTGCTTGATAGCTGGCAGAAATCATGCCCGATGCGGATGATGCGCCGAGCTCTTCTGCCGCAAGCTGGCCGTAATAATTATGGTCGGCACTCAGCTCAACAAACAACGCCTCAGCTTCGGGCAAGCGCCCTAATTCCCGCAGCGCCCGCGCTTTCCAGTAACGCCATACGCCTTCACTTTGCTGTAGTGCAGGCATACTGGCAATAACCGCCCATACCTCATGCCAATTTTGTGCGCGCAATGCAGCACGAGCATGCCAGGCCAATTGCACTTCGGACAAGGGCGCTGCACCTGCTGCCTTGTACCAATCCAGCGCACGCGCATCCTGCTTGCGCGCCGCCTCGTAACCCAGCCAGCCAAAAAAATAACGGCGCTCATCTGCGTTAAAGTGCTCTGAAATTTTCTCCCATCGGGTATAGGCCAATTGCGGTTGTTTTTTGGCCAAGCGTTGCAGCGCAAACAGTGCCACGCTGCGCTGTGCCTCGGAAGCTGCGCTCAACTTGGCCTTGCTGAGATAGCGCTCTGGGTTGGCGGCAGCGCTGTTTATCGAAGATGCGAGCGTCACACGCTCAGCAGGTAATTTTTTTGTCAGTTGTTTGGCTAGCTCTATATCCCCGGATTCCAAGGCCAAGCGCAGACGCCGCCATACATCTGCTTCGCTGATCATGCCCTTAGCCAGCGCAGCATCGAACAGCGATGCACAACCTTCGGGTAGCTCATCCTCCCATGCCATCCATAAATTTCGTATTTCCTGCTGCTCCTGCAACGGGGTGAGAGGCAGCTCAAGGATGGCATCGTTGTTGTGCTGTGGCACCGAGGCATTCTGCAAATATTGACGCGCTTGCAACGCATAACAGGCCAGCCCCGTATCATTATTTATCAGAAGCGGATATTGATCTGCGTAGGTAACCCAACGCCGATTTTTCCCCAGAACCCTCAACCATTCCACCCGCATGCGGTCAATTAACGGCGTGTCATCAGTACGGTTAATAAATGCCAGCACAGCGCTATCGTCGGCGGATTCCAAACGCATACGCAACTGGTAATAAGCGAAATAAGGCTCCAGCGGAGATTGCTCAAGCTGTGCCGCAAACTTATCCAGCTTGGCTGCATTGCCCACACGGTAGGCTTCGCGCGCAGCCAAATAATCCGCATCCTGATCCGCTAGGGCAAGGGTAGAGACCAAAAATAGTGCAAATGCAAATAATTTCATTGTTGGGGTATTTGAAGAGCTGATTGCATAAAGAATAGCACAAGGACACCACTAAAAATTTATAATCCCACGTGGGGGAAATACAAGAAAAATTCCCACGCTCAGCGCTTGGAGCACGCCATTTTTTAGAGGTTCCTTAAGCACGCCATGTATTTTTCTTCAAGCAACCGCCTTGCCAGCATGCTCTGCAACGCCGCCACCGGTCAGCTGCACATTTTCAGCCACATCCTAAGGGAAGCGCTAAATAAGTCTGAATGCGTCACTCCTGCGCGGGCATGACGACTTAATCAGCGTTTCCCCCAGGTTAATCCACAACCGACCAGCCAGAATGACCGCCCACACCTTATGCGTCAGGCACGA
>JANONO010000318.1:0-1808 GCA_031420875.1 Gallionellaceae bacterium
GTGGTCGCTTGAAAAGCGATTACCGTTATTCCAACTCCATCGTCTACAACAACTATCCCTGGCCTGACGAACCCACCGACAAACAACGCGCCGCCGTCGAAGCCGCCGCCCAAGCCGTGCTGGATGCCCGTGCCCAATTTCCGCAAAGCACACTCGCCGATCTCTACGACCCGCTCGCCATGCCGCCCGCACTGACCAAAGCCCATCAAGCCCTCGACCGCGCCGTGGACGCCTGCTACCGCAAAGCCGCCTTCACCAGCGACGCGCAGCGTGTGGAGTTTTTGTTTGAACGCTACCAGCAACTCACCAGCCTGTTGCCGGCAGAGAAGTCCGTAAAAGCCAGAAAAAAGAAGGCTTCGGCATGAACTCCGATAGCCCCGCGTTGCATTACCCCGCCCTGCTAACCGACATCAAGCAGCGCATCCAATCTGCGCAGATGCGGGCGATGCTGGCGGTGAATGCCGAGCTGATCCGCTTGTATTGGGAGATCGGTCAGATGCTCGATGCCCGCCAGAAAAACGAGGGTTGGGGTGCAGCGGTGATCCCTCGCTTGGCGCGCGACATATGCAACGAACTGCCAGAGGTGAAGGGTTTTTCCGAGCGCAACATTAAGCTGATGGTGCAGTTTTTTCGCGAATATCCAACGCTTTTTGCGGCTGGGGCAATTATGCAACCAGTGGTTGCATAATTGCCAAACGGGGTGCCATCTGTCGAAATAGTGCAACTGGCGGCTGCCCAAATTCCATGGGCGCACAATGTACTGCTCATGCAGCGGGTGAAAGACCGTGCAACCCGAATATGGTATGCCGGGGCGACACTGGCAAACGGCTGGAGCCGCAACATTTTGGCGATGCAAATCGAAAGTGGGGCTCACTTGCGTCAAGGTAAGGCCACCAGTAACTTTGCCTCGCGCCTGCCCCCGCCGCAATCTGATCTGGTACAACAGGCGCTGAAAGACCCGTATCTTTTCGATTTTTTGACGCTGGCAGAGCCTTTTCACGAACGCGAGTTAGAAACCGGTCTGATCGGTCATCTGGAAAAATTTCTGTTGGCATTGGGGCAAGGTTTTGCATTTGTAGGGCGTCAATATCATCTTGAGGTGGGCAAGCAAGATTTTTATATTGACTTGCTTTTCTATCATTTGAAGCTGCGCTGCTTCGTGGTCATCGAATTGAAGCGCGGCATTTTCAAGCCGGAATACGCGGGCAAAATGAATTTTTATTGCAGCGTGGTGGATGATATGCTGAAGCACGAAGCTGATGCGCCAACCATCGGATTAATTCTGTGCCAGCAGCAAAATGAAATAGTGGCCGAATACGCCTTGCGCGGTGTAAACAAGCCGATAGGTGTTTCCACTTTTGAACTGACTCGCGCGCTTCCATATGAACTGGCGTCCAGCCTGCCAAGCATCGAACAGATCGAGCGCGAGCTGGGAGAAGATGCATGAGCACTCTTGATATTCAATATACTTGTGATATTGCCATCATCGGCGGCGGCCCGGTCGGTGCGGCATTGGCACTGGCCTTGCGCGACAGCAAGCTGGATGTCCGGGTGCTGGAAGCGCGCAAAATTGAACAGGTTTCTGCCGACCCGCGCGCGCTGGCATTGTCTTACGGTAGCCGCTTGCTGCTGGATCGAATCGGCATATGGCATAAGTTAACGTCGGTCACACCGATCCGCGCCATACACATCTCGCAAAAAAATTCCTTTGGCCGCACCTTGTTACGCGCGTCTGAACTCAAGGTGCCGGAACTCGGCTATGTGTTGCCACACAGCGATCTACAAACCGCACTGCAAAGCGCTTTGCA
>JANONO010000319.1:0-3826 GCA_031420875.1 Gallionellaceae bacterium
CATCATCAAGGGATTTTATTTTGATGTGGCAGTCGTCGCGGTTTTGATTTCGTTCATCTGTTTGTATGAAGAGGTGTTGCCGAATCGCTGGCGTGCCAGTCGCTTGCACGGTGTGTTGCGTATGGTTTGGTTGTGGGGCGCAATCGCATTATTATTGTTTGGCGCAGTAGCCGAGGCGACTTTCTGGATAGAATTCTCTACGCGCTTTAATTTTATAGCTGTGGATTATTTGCTTTATACGCAGGAGGTGATCGGCAATATTCGTGAGTCTTATCCAGTAGCTTGGATATTTTCAGCCATCGGTATCATGGCCGCCGTAGTCGTGTGGTTGTTGCGTTCCAAGGTGCGCGCGATTGATGCCAGGCCAGTCACCCAAGCCGGACGCTGGGCACTCATTGCTGCTGCGATTCTGTTGCCTGCACTTGGTATCAGCGTGAGCAATGTTGATCAGATGGAGGGTCTTGATAATGCCTACGCAGATGAATTATCCGGTAATGGCCTGTTCACATTAGCCGCCGCAATGCGGCGCAACGAACTGGATTACGACAAATTCTATCAAACCATTCCACAAGAGGCAGCGGATGCCACGCTAAAAAAACTGGGTGTCAATCGCGTACCGTTGTCTGTGGCTTTGCAGAAAAATACGGGCATAGATGAGGCTGATGACGGCACTCCATTTTCCAAGCGTCCGCGAAATGTTGTACTGATTTCGGTTGAAAGCTTGTCAGCCTCTTTCCTTGGGGCTTATGGTGCGACTACAGGACTGACCCCCCATTTGGATAAGCTGGCGCACGAAGGACTTAAATTTGAACGGGTGTTCGCTACCGGCACACGCACCGTGCGCGGCCTTGAGGCGCTCTCACTAGGCACACCGCCAGTGCCGGGGCAGGCCATAGTCCGTCGCCCTAACAATGAGCATCTCTCTACTATCGGAGAGCTGTTGGAGTACCAAGGATTTTCCACCTTCTTTTTTTATGGCGGATATGGCTATTTCGACAACATGAACGCTTATTATGGAGCTAATGATTATCGAGTTATAGACCGCACAGACTTTCCAAAAGAGTCAGTGATGTTTGAAAATGTCTGGGGGGTGGCCGATGAGGTGTTGTTTGATAATGCCTTGACGGTGTTGGATCAGGAGGCTATAAAAAACCAGCCATTTTTCGCGCAAATTATGACCACATCCAACCATCGTCCCTACACCTACCCCGATGGCAGAATAGACATACCTTCTCCGGGCGGTCGCGAAGGAGGGGTGAAATACACTGACTACGCCATCGGAAAATTTATTGACGAAGCAAAATCCAAACCTTGGTTTAACGATACCTTATTCGTGATCGTGGCCGACCATTGCGCCGCTGTCGCAGGCAAGAGCAAATTGCCGGTAAAAAATTATCATATCCCACTGATCTTCTATGCCCCGGCACTGTTAAAACCCGGCACTTACACACCCATGGTCAGCCAGATTGATATTGCACCCACGCTCATGGAAGTGCTCGGTAAAGAAGGTGACGATTTCTTTTTTGGCCGTCCCTTCTTTGAAAAAAGTAACAACCCGGAACGGGTATTCATCAGCAACTACCAGGAATTGGGTTATCTCAGCCAAGGGGTGTTAACTGTTTTATTGCCGCAACGCCGGGTGGAAAGCTTTAATATTGATCGCGAAACCTATGCGGCCACGCCAATTGCGGTTGATCCGCAGCGCTTGAGTGAGGCCATTGCATACTACCAAACAGCATCGCGCGCCTTTAAAAGTGACCACCTACGAGCACCCGATCACATGCCTGTGCACTAGTTGAATAATCACGCGCTGGCTTTTATTTGATAACTGGGTATAATCCGCGCCTCGCTGCGTAGCTTATGCAGCGTTGGTTCATCGTTTACTGACCTTTCTTTTGTGCGCGGATTGTATAGCGCCATCTAGCTTTACCGGTTAGCGACGATGTTTTTGCGCCGGTAGAGAACTTCTCCCTACTGAATTTTTGTTGTGTGGTTTTTAACCACACAAGCGCTTTAATTTTATTTTAAGGAACAAACGTGTCTATTGAAAACACAGCAACTAAAACAATAACGGCTAAAAAGCTTACGGTTAAAAATCCGGAAGTAAAAAATGCAGCGGTTAAGGCTGAAGTACCAAGCGGTATTGAAACAACCGAAGCTGCCATCACCTTCGCCTCTTTGGGTCTGAATCCAACCATACTTAAGGCGGTAGAAGAAGCGGGCTACACTGTGCCCTCGCCGATTCAGGCGCAGGCTATTCCCGAAGCATTAGCGGGTCACGACCTCATGGCCTCTGCGCAGACTGGCACGGGCAAGACCGCTGCCTTTATTTTGCCAGCCTTGCACCGCATTGCTGAGCCTTCTGCCGTGCGTAGCAAGGGTCCGCGTGTATTGGTGTTGACCCCAACGCGCGAACTGGCGCAGCAGGTTTCGGAAGCAGCCACTAAATATGGCAAGAACATGCGCCTGAAAGTAGTCAGCGTGTTGGGCGGCATGCCTTACCCGCTGCAAAACAAACTGCTGTCCAATCCGGTGGATATTTTGGTCGCGACACCCGGTCGTTTGATTGACCATATCGAGCGCGGGCGTATAGATTTTTCGCGTTTGGAAATGTTAGTTCTGGATGAAGCAGATCGCATGTTGGACATGGGTTTCATTGACGACGTGGAGCGCATTGCTGCGGCTACACCGGCCACGCGCCAGACACTATTGTTCTCCGCCACGCTGGATGGTGTGATTGGCAATTTGGCTAAACGCCTGCTCAAGGATCCCAAGCGCATCAGCATTGCTGCAACGCAAGCGCGCCACGAAAACATCGAGCAGCGCCTAATGTATGTGGACGACATGGCACACAAAAATCGTCTGCTCGACCATCTGCTGCGCGATACTGAAGTGAACCAAGCGATTGTTTTCACCGCGACTAAGCGCGATGCCGATTCCTTGTCGGATAGCCTGTCGGCGCAGGGACATTCGGTTGCTGCGCTGCATGGCGATATGAATCAGCGTGAGCGTAATCGCACGTTGACTAATTTGCGCCGGGGTCAGGTGCGCGTTTTAGTGGCAACTGACGTGGCTGCGCGCGGTATTGACGTGGCCGGCATTTCGCACGTTATTAATTTTGATTTGCCCAAAGCTGCGGAAGATTATGTGCATCGTATTGGTCGTACTGGACGTGCTGGCGCGACCGGAATTGCGGTGTCGTTTGCCTCTAATCGCGATGCAGTGAACCTGCACAAAATTGAACGCTACACCGGCCAGAGCATCGTCGCTCATACCATTCCCGGTCTGGAGCCCAGGTTCAAGCCGCGTTCGCCCTCTTCTGCTCCGCGTGGAAAACCCGGTGGTTTCGGGCGCTCCACTCCATCGGATAGCCGTCGCGGCCACCCGGATGGCGCACGCCGCGAAGGGCAATCGCATAATCGCTTTGGCAATAACGCGCCAGCACGAGGTGCTAACTCTGGCGCACCGAGTCAGGCTCGACGTCCGGCAACTGGTTCTTCGTTGGGACGCGGTAACAATTTTGGCAATCGCTAAGAAAAATTGTTTTGGTCAATAAAAAAGCACGCCTAGGCGTGCTTTTTTATGGGAATTTTTGGCGCTGGCCAGAGGCTTGCTTCCATCCTCCATCTGATTCGCATACTCGCGCTGCCCTATCCGCTTCAAGTTCAAGAAGAGGCGTTCCATCACCGCATTGCCAAGTGGATGCGCAAGTGAATGCCGGGCATTCGCCCGTGCTACCCATTCTGACTCAAGTTAATCCATGAATTATCTGGGTTTATTCCAAATTGTGTATCCATTTATCGCTTCGACCATTTCATAATTTTCT
>JANONO010000320.1:0-2275 GCA_031420875.1 Gallionellaceae bacterium
GTGCTTTTGAGCCATAGCGTAGCCCGTTGCCAATTGTTACCCACAAATAAATCCCAAAGAAAAGCGAGCCTACCTCCCCGCTCATGTACATCACATATGTAACTGCGCTTAAATCAGCGAGCATTGCCAGGTATTGCCTAGTTTCTGAAGGCGCTTCGCTGCGGAAAATGGCAAAGGCTAATACAACTGCGCTAACAAAAAATATACTGGAAAAGACAAATACAAGCGTGGTGTCGGTAGAGGTGTTGTCTGTAAGATATTGGTAGCTCAGGTAAATAACTACAAGTGCTGCAATGGTGATGCGCACCAGCGCCTGTTCATGCTCGCTGCCATAACCCGGGGTGCTTGCCATGAGTTTTTGGAAGAAACCTTTCAGCAACCGGATCATAAATTAAATTGCTCCGGAATATGTTCAGAAAGATCCTGAAGCTGCTGTTGAATAAGATTTGCTTTACTGAATTGAGAAACGAATGCGTCCACACAGGCCGGATCAAAATGTTTTCCGCTGTTTGTGGTCAGGTATGCCAAACTGTCTTCATTCGACCAGGCAGTTTTGTATGGGCGGCGCGAGGTAAGCGCATCGTACGCATCGGCAACTGCGACGATGCGCGCCTCCAATTTGATTTCGTCCCCCTTTGCCCCGTAAGGATAGCCGCTCCCATCAAATTTTTCATGATGCGACAGGGCGATTTCCGCTCCCAAGCACAGATATTTCGACGGGCTGTTCTGGAGAATCTGAAAACCGATCACAGGGTGGGTCTTCATGATGGTGAGCTCTTCGGCGGTCAGCTTGCCCTGCTTGAGCAGAATGTGGTCGGGTATGCCGATCTTGCCGATATCATGCATAGGAGCGGCGAGCTCGATCAGCTCGCACTGTTCCTGTGTCAGGCTCAATGCTTCACCTATAAGACGTGAATACTTGGCCATGCGCACGATGTGGTTGCCGGTGTCCTGATCGCGATATTCCCCGGCTTTCGCCAGTCTGAACAACGTTTCCTGTTCGCGGTGGCGGATCTGTTCGGTCGCATCCGCTATTCGCTGCTCCAGGAATTGCCCGCGATTAAGAATGATCTTTTGCTGCAGGCGAAGATGAAGCATGTTGCGGCACCGCACCCTGCATTCATACGGATCAATCGGTTTGGTGATGAAATCGGTTGCCCCCGATTCCAGAGCCTGATACTTGATGTTTTGATCTTCTATGGCTGTGACAACCACGATCGGTATGCCTTCGAGAGAATATATCCCGCGCATCTGCTTTACCGCCTCCAGTCCGGTCATGCCTTTCATCAGGTAATCGACGATGATCAAATCCGGTTGATTGTCCCTGATCCATGCCAGGGCGGTTATCGGGTCTGCAAAAGTTTTTACGATGATGTTCTTCTGGATGCTTTGCACAATCTTGTCAATTATGACCCGGCTGGTGAACTCATCATCAATGATGACTACCAGTGGCGCCACAGTATTTTCAAAACTGTTTTCAATCAATTCGAATGGCATTGCTCGTTCCCCCAAATGGCCGTTCCGTAGAATTCAGCCGGTGTGAATGTTACATTTTTGCCGCGCGCAACACCATCATTTTCGGCGGCGATGAATGGCAGGGTTCTATGTTGGGCGAGAATCGGTATAATCGCAAACTGGCGTTTTGTGTTTGGCTGGTCTGTGCCGAATGTGTCATAAAGGTTTTTGGGTGCATCTATAAATCCAAACCCCGTCGCGATACTGCGTTACTCAAATAAATTTTAACGCTTACATATCAAATATATGCGGCGCGCTAAAATTTCTTTCGCGCCTTGTCTCGCTTAGGATTTTGGATTTATAGAGGCGCCCTGGATTCCTGCCTGACCACAGGTCAGTTTATCCTGAGCATGTCGAAGGACGGGAATGACGGGGCAGGTTAGAATCGCAACATGAATTTATCCGAACGCCTATCGCTGTATTTGCAACTCACCCGACTGAATCGCCCCATCGGCATTCTGCTGTTGCTGTGGCCGACGCTGTGGGGGGTGTGGATCGCGGGTAACGGCCATCCGGCTTGGTATATTGTGCTCATTTTCGTGTTGGGCACGGTGCTGATGCGCTCTGCCGGATGTGTCATCAATGACTACGCGGATCGCGACTTCGACCGCCATGTGAAACGCACTCAGGAGCGCCCCATCACCAGCGGGCGCATTGCTCCCGGCGAAGCGTTGTGGCTTGCTGCCGCACTCGCTTTCCTCGCCTTTCTGCTGATATTGCCGCTCAATAATCTGACGCTGCTGCTGTCCTTTCCGGCAGT
>JANONO010000321.1:0-9877 GCA_031420875.1 Gallionellaceae bacterium
GCGGATCAGCTTCGGCGAATATCGGGCGACCAGGTTCGCACCTTGATCGCGACCGTGACGGCCTGCATCGCGACACTGCGCTTGCCGCAGCGGCCTGACCGAATCGAGCCCCGCGCGAAGAAACGACGACCCAAGAACCTGCCGCTGCTGACCGTGCCACGGCAGGTCGCGCGTGATCTCATTTATGCTCAGCGTTTGCTTAACCGAGTGACATGAGGATGCTGCTCTAATAGACAATCTGGGTTTATTCATATCCACCGGAATAATGAGCTATGCGATCCAAATAGATTATCTGGGATCAATAAGCTTGCAGATCCGCCCCATCCAGATTCAACGAGTGCCGCCAGAACTGGTCATCGCGGTCGAACAAGCGATACGTACCGCGCGGCCCCCAGCTACCGGCTTGATAGACGTTTATAAACTCGCGCTCCATCGCCCATACTTTAAGAATAGGATCCACCACCCGCCATGCTGCTTCTACTTCGTCTATGCGCAAGAATAGCGAATGATCGCCCAGCATGACATCCAGTAGCAATCCCTCGTAAGCATCAAAATCCGTTTCCTCGCCCTTGCGATAAGTCGCGTCCAGGCTGATGGCGCGAGTGTGTAAATCCAACCCCGGCACCTTGACCTGCATTTCCATTTTCAAACAGTCATTAGGTTGGATACCAAGCATGATCCAGTTCGGTTGCGGTGGCCCTTGGCGTGAAGCGCGCAGCAAATCCTGCGGCGGATTTTTGAAGCGGATGCAGATGGCCGAACTGTTTTCGGCCATGCGTTTGCCGGTACGCAAATAAAACGGCACACCTGCCCAACGCCAGTTGTCTATAAATAATTTCAGCGCGGCATAGGTTTCAGTGGTGCTGTCTTCGGCTATGCCTTGTTCTTCCAGATAGCCCAGTGCCGGCTTACCATCAATCACGCCACTGCTATATTGCCCGCGAAAAGCGTGGGCATGCACCGAGTTCTGAGTGATCGGTCGTATGGCTTTTAACACTTTCACTTTTTCATCGCGCAAATGTTCGGCAGACATATTCACCGGCGGCTCCATCGCCACCAGCGCCAGCAATTGCAACAAGTGGCTTTGGATCATATCGCGCAGCGCACCCGCGCCTTCGTAATAATCGGCGCGGCCTTCGATGCCTAAAGTTTCAGAATGGGTGATCTGCACATGGTCTATGTAATGATGATTCCACAGCGGCTCCAGCAGCATGTTGGCAAAGCGGAATACCATCACGTTCTGCACCGTACCTTTGCCCAGATAATGATCTATGCGATAAATTTGCGGCTCGTCCAGTTGTTTGTATAAGCCGCGCTGCAAGGTTTGCGCGCTTAATAAATCGTAGCCAAACGGTTTTTCTATCACCACACGCCGCCAGCCGTTTTTTTGTTTGAGCAATCCGACCGCGCCTAATTTTTCGATAATGCCAGGAAATTCGGACGGCCTGACCGCCATGTAAAAAACCGCATTGGCCGGAAAGCCCGGCGTTTCTTCCATGGTTTTTTGCAAGCGCGGATAGGACTCACTGTCTTCGATGGGATTGGAGTGGTAATGCAGGCGGGCGCGGAAGCGTTCCAGCGCGGCTTGATCCACGCCTTTGGGATATTTTTGCAGCAACATGTTGCCGACTTCGGCTATCCATTGCTCGCGAGTCCATTTTTCCAAACTACAGGCGAGGATGACCGATTTTTCCGGCAGGCGTTTTGCCACTTCCAGTTGAAACAGGGCGGGGATTAATTTGCGCCGCGACAAATTTCCACCTGCGCCGAAAATGACCAGTATGCAAGGTTCTATAGTTTTCATTTACCGCCCCCCGTTTGCTTGACCGCATGTCCTCCAAACGCATTACGCATGGTGGATAACAAACGATAGCCATATCCTTTCTCATCCTGACTGGTGAAGCGCATTTGCAAAGCCAGCGTCAGCACGGGTGCTGCCACCCCTTGATCCACCGCCTCGATCACCGTCCAGCGTCCCTCACCGGAATCGGGTACGAACGGCGCAATATTTTCCAACGTCTGGTCGGCCTGCAACGCCTCTGCGGTGAGATCGAGCAGCCAACTGCGTACCACCGAGCTATGCCGCCACAGCTCGGTAATCTGCGCCAAATCGAGCGAAAACTCCTGCTTGCCGCGCAGCAATTCCAGCCCTTCGGCCAGCGATTGCATCATGCCGTACTCGATGCCATTGTGGATCATCTTGGTAAAGTGGCCCGAACCAGGTGGCCCTACATGTGCCCAGCCTCGGTCGGAGGCTGGTGCCAGCACCTGCAAGATGGGCTGCATGGTACGCGCCACTTCGGCGGTCGCGCCCACCATCAAACAATATCCATTCTCCAGTCCCCAGATGCCGCCGGAGGTGCCCGCATCCATAAAGCCTATGCCTTGCTCGGCCAGCCAGGCGCTGCGCCGCTGGCTATCGTGATAATTTGAATTGCCGCCATCCACGATGATGTCGCCTTTGGATAACTGCGGCGCAAGCTCGCGTATTTGCTGCTCGGTTGGGTCGCCGCTGGGCAGCATGAGCCACAGGATGCGCGGCGCGGATAATTTTGTGACTACTTCCTTAATCGAAGCGGCAGGCTGCATGCCGACCTCTGCGGCCAATTGTGTGATGACTGGCGCGCTGCGGTCATAGCCCACGACTTCCACACCGCCCCGACGCAATCTGCGCACCATGTTGCCGCCCATCTTGCCTAAGCCTATCATTGCTAGCCGCATAATGTCTCCTCAAGAAAATAAATTAGCGCAACCGGGTCATTCCGGTCGTAGAATTGTATCTGTCGTTATGATACTACTGGAGGCCGCCTCTAAAAATTCAAAATCCTAAGCAAGACAAGGCGCGAAAAAAAATTTAGCGCGCTGCATATGTTTTATATGTACGCGTTAAAATTTTTTGAGCAACGCCGTATTGCGACGGAGTTTGGATTTTTAGAGGTGGCCTGGATGAATTCTATGCCCCCAATCAGCACCTCAATCATTAGAAATAGGCAGCAAATATGCCGCTTTCATGGCTTTACAACAAATGTCGAGTTGGAACAGGCGGCGGTGCAAGCCATCCTGCAAGCTGCACAGTCTGCGCTGAGCCAACACGGTTACTTTCGCATCGTATTAGCTGGCGGAACGACGCCGCGTCGGGTGTATGAATTATTGCGCGAGCAGAATACAGACTGGTCAACTTGGCATGTGTATTTTGGCGATGAGCGTTGCCTGCCGCCAGACCATGCCGAGCGCAACAGCCGCATGGCGGCACAAGCCTGGCTGGATCATGTGCTGATACCGCCGAACCAGATTCATGTTATTCCAGCGGAGAGTGGCGCGGAACATGCGGTCAAGCTATACGCACAGACACTCGCACAAGTTGATATGTTTGATATGGTATTGCTGGGCTTGGGTGAAGATGGTCATACCGCCAGCTTATTTCCGGGTCACGAATGGGGTGACGCGGCAGATGCTCCTGATGTTTTAGCCGTGTCTGACGCCCCCAAGCCGCCGCCGCAACGAGTATCACTCAGCGCCATTCGCCTAGAAAAAGCACATGCGGTTATTTTTTTAGTAACGGGCGAGGCCAAACATCAAGCAATCAGCAATTGGCTTAAGGGCTCGATGATTCCGGCAGCAGTTATTGCCCCCCGAAACGGAGTGGATGTTTATTTGGAAGCTGGGCTGCTGGAAAATTAGCCCAGCCCGCAGCTCGAATGCCATGCAGCAAAATCAGGAAGCCATTAGCTACTTTCATCCCTGCGACCTCTCTACCCATACGTACGCCCGAAAAAACAAATTGCTAAACTGAATCAAGTCCCGTACAATGCGCGGCCTTATATTGCAAGTGAAATTCTCTAGGAGTCGTCATGGCAAATACAGCACAAGCCAGAAAACGTGCAAGACAATCGGTTAAACAACGCGATCATAATTCTAGTCTGCGTTCAGAGCTGCGCACCGCAATCAAGCGCGTGATCAAAGCCATTGAAGTGGGTGATAAAGCCGTAGCAAAAACGACTTATATTGAATCTACCCGTATCGTGGATACGATTGCGGACAAGAAAATCATACATAAAAATAAAGCAGCACGTCACAAGAGCCGCTTGTCTGCTGCAATTAAGGCCATGGCCTAGTTGTAAAAGACCATTTCGCACGATTTAAAGCCGACACTGAACCTGTCGGCTTTAATTTTTGGTAGCTTTTGTTTTTAGGATGACTTTCCTCTTGCCACGCAAGGCTAGTTAGGCTCACTATACGCCTGTCAAATTTTTCGAACACGGCGGCTTGGCCGCCGTCTGTCATTTATATATGTCGCACTTGATGAACACTTATGCCCGCCTTCCGCTCGCCTTCACGCATGGTGAAGGCGTCTGGCTGTGGGACAGCAACGGCAAGCGCTATCTGGACGCGCTGTCTGGCATCGCCGTGAATACGCTGGGACATGCCCATCCTCGCCTTACATCTGCGCTCAGCGCTCAGATCAATAAGCTGATCCATGTTTCCAACATCTACCAAATACCCGAACAAGAACAACTGGCCGACAAGTTAAGCGATTTATCGCACATGCAGGAAGTGTTTCTGTGTAACTCTGGCTGTGAAGCCAATGAGGCGGCGATCAAGCTGGCGCGTTTGTATGGCCACAACAAGGGCATCGAATCGCCCAGCATCATCGTCATGGAAAAAGCTTTTCATGGCCGCACATTGGCCACGCTTTCCGCTACCGGCAATCGCAAGGTTCAGGCCGGGTTTGAGCCGCTGGTCAAAGGCTTTGTGCGCGTTCCGTATGATGATCTGGATGCCATACATCAAGTGGCCGAGCATAACCACGATGTAGTGGCAATTTTGGTCGAGCCGATTCAGGGCGAAGGCGGTATTCGCACACCGGACATGCATTATCTGGAACAACTGCGGAAAATCTGCGACCAGCACGGCTGGCTACTGATGCTGGATGAGGTGCAATGCGGCATAGGCCGCACTGGTAAATGGTTCGCTCACCAGCATACCGGCATCTTGCCGGACGTGATGACACTGGCCAAAGGTTTGGGTTCGGGTGTGCCCATCGGGGCTTGCCTGGCTGCGGGTCGTGCGGCAGGCACGTTCAAGCCGGGCAATCACGGCTCCACTTTTGGCGGCAATCCGCTGGCCAGCATAGCCGCACTCACCACGCTGAATATTGTAGAACAGGATAAGCTGCTGCCTCAAGCCACAGCCACGGGCAATTTTCTGCTGCAAGGTTTGCGTGAACGCCTAGCTTCGGTAGCTGGCGTAACCGTCATCCGCGGCCAAGGATTAATAATCGGCATTGAATTAGCCCAGCCATGCAGCGAATTGGTCAAGCTTGCTTTAGAGCAAGGGTTGCTAATTAATGTCACCGCAGACAATGTCATCCGGCTGTTGCCGGCTCTGGTGTTCACTCAGGCAGAAGCGCAACAACTGCTGGATAAGCTGTGCCCGCTGGTGATTGATTTTCTGGCGCAGGGTGCATGACATGAGCATCAAACATTTTCTACAGTTCAAGGATTTATCCCGCGCCGAGCTAGAACACATATTCGAACGTACGCGCATTATCAAGCAGCGCTTCAAGGCTTATCAGCCTTTTCATCCGTTAGCTGACCGTACCTTGGTAATGATTTTCGAAAAGAGTTCGACGCGCACCCGCTTGTCGTTTGAAGCAGGCATGCAGCAGCTGGGCGGCAATGCCATCTATCTCAATACGCGCGATTCACAACTGGGGCGCGGCGAGCCGGTGGAAGACGCAGCGCAAGTCATCTCGCGCATGAGCGATCTGGTGATGATACGCACCTTCGAGCAGGACATCATCGAGCGCTTCGCTGCCAACTCGCGTGTACCGGTTATCAATGGATTAACCAACGAATATCATCCCTGCCAAATACTGGCAGACATCTATACCTATATCGAACAGCGCGGCAGCATCAAGGGCAAGACGGTGGCATGGATAGGCGATTCCAATAATGTGTGCAACACCTGGCTGCAAGCAGCGGAAGTGTTCGATTTCAATGTGCATGTTTCCACCCCGCCCGGCTATGAAGTTGAACCGGAACGTGCCGGCTTGTTCGGTGAAGATAACTATGAAGAGTTTTCCGATCCAATGAACGCCGCAGCCGATGCTGACCTGGTTACCACCGATGTGTGGATCAGCATGGGCTTCGAGCGCGAGAATGATGCGCGCCGCAAAGCTTTTGCCGACTGGATCGTGGATGCGGAAATGATGTCGGTAGCCAAACCAGATGCCTTGTTCATGCACTGTCTGCCCGCCCATCGCGGCGAAGAAGTGGATGCTGCCGTGATTGACGGCCCACAATCGGCGGTGTGGGATGAGGCGGAAAATCGCCTGCATGTGCAGAAGGCGCTGATGGAATATTTACTGTTAGGTAAAGTAAACAACTAAACCATTCACCATAGAGACACAGAGGCACAGAGAAAAACTCAAACAAAATACGCTGTGTTGCTTCCTCTGTGTCTCTGTGGTTAATTTTATTGGAAATTGAATTATGTCAGACATTAAAAAAGCCGTCCTCGCCTACTCCGGCGGTCTGGACACCTCGGTCATCCTGAAATGGTTGCAGGACACCTACCAGTGTGAAGTAATCACCTTCACCGCCGACATCGGCCAAGGCGAGGAATTAGAACCCGCACGCAAGAAAGCATTGCAATTCGGCATCAAACCGGAAAATATTTTCATAGATGATCTGCGCGAAGAATTCGTGCGTGATTTTGTCTTCCCCATGTTCCGCGCCAACACGGTTTATGAAGGCGAATACCTGCTCGGCACTTCCATCGCACGGCCATTAATCGCCAAGCGTCAAATTGAAATTGCCCAGCAAACCGGCGCACAAGCGGTGTCGCATGGCGCGACCGGCAAGGGCAACGACCAGGTGCGCTTTGAGCTCGGCTATTACGCGCTCAACCCGGCGATCAAAGTCATTGCGCCGTGGCGGGAGTGGGATCTACTGTCGCGCGAGAAGCTCATGGCTTATGCTGAGAAGCATGGCATCCCGGTGGACATGAAGCATAAGCAAGGCGGCTCGCCCTACTCCATGGATGCCAATCTGCTGCATATCAGCTTTGAAGGTCGCCATCTGGAGAATCCTGCTGCCGAAGCGGAAGAGAGCATGTGGCGCTGGACCGTGTCGCCGGAACAAGCGCCGGATGCTGCCGAGTATCTCGATATTGAATTTCAGCACGGTGACATTGTGGGTTTGAATGGCAAACCGCTTAGTCCGGCGCAAGTGCTGACCCAACTCAACAAGCTGGGCGGCAAACATGGCATAGGCCGCCTCGATCTGGTGGAAAACCGCTACGTCGGCATGAAGTCGCGTGGCTGTTATGAAACGCCTGGTGGCACGATTATGCTGCGTGCACACCGCGCCATCGAATCCATCACACTGGATCGAGAAGTCGCGCATTTGAAAGATGATCTGATGCCGCGCTATGCCAGCATGATCTACAACGGCTACTGGTGGTCGCCCGAACGCCGCGCATTGCAAACCCTGATTGATCATACGCAACAACAAGTCAATGGCTGGGTGCGCGTCAAGCTGTACAAAGGCAATGTGATTGTCGTGGGGCGCGATTCAAAAACTGACTCGCTGTTCGACCCGACTATCGCCACCTTCGAGGACGACAAGGGTGCATACGACCAAAAGGATGCCGCAGGATTTATCAAGCTCAATGCCTTGCGTATGCGTATCGCAGCAAAGTTAAACAACAAAAAATAAGGAAATCCACCATGTCAGAAAAGTTTGATAATGTCAGCGTAGGAAAAAAGGCTAATGTATTTTTTGATGGTCAGTGCGTATCGCATTCAGTATTTTTCCCAGATGGATCGCGCAAAACGGTCGGTGTCATCATGCCCGGCAGCAAGCTCACCTTTAATGTCAACACACCAGAACTGATGGAAGTCACTGCCGGGGAATGCCAAGTAAAAATTGCCGGGGAAGCTGCATTCCAGACCTATACCGCAGGCAAGAGCTTCAAGGTGGCCGCTAATAGCAGCTTTGAAATTCACGCCAAAGACGAAGTGAACTACGTTTGCAGCTTTGGTTAGGAGCGCACCATGCCATCATTCGACATCATTTCCGAAGTAGATAAAACCGAGGTCAAGAACGCGGTCGAGCAGACCAATAAAGAAGTCGGCACCCGCTTCGACTTCAAAGGCAGCGACGCGCGTATTGAACAGGCGGAGCTGGTGCTCACCGTTTTTTCTGACAATGAATTTCAGCTCAGCCAAGTGCAGGACATTCTCAACGCTAAATTAACCAAGCGCGGCGTGGATATTAAATGCTTGGACATCAGCGAGAAAATTGAAAAAGTCAGTGGCAACAAGGTCAAGCGTTCCTGCACTGTGAAGGTGGGCGTGGAAATCGAACTGGCCAAGAAAATCGTCAAGCTGCTTAAGGAAAGCAAGATGAAAGTGCAGGCTAGCATACAGGGCGATACCGTGCGCGTAACGGGCAAGAACCGTGACGACTTGCAGGACGCTATCGCCTTCACCAAAAAATCCATCACTGATTTCCCCTTGCAGTATCAAAATTTCAGGGAATAACCACAAGGAAATTTTGCGCAAAACTTATGCCCAAAGTTCTCGTTCCCCTCACCCAAGGTTGTGAAGAAATTGAAGCCGTCACCATAATCGACATCCTGCGCCGTGCCGGTATTGAAGTGGTCAGCGCCGGACTAGATAATCAGCCCGTGCGCGCCAGCCGAGGGGTGGTGCTGTTACCTGACACCACACTGGAGAGCGCACTCACATTTGATTTTGATATGCTGGTACTGCCCGGCGGCCAGCCCGGCACCAATAATCTCAAGGCCGATACGCGCATTCTAGATTTAGTGAAACGCATGGTACAGCAGGGAAAATATGTCGCGGCCATCTGCGCGGCTCCCTCTGTATTGGCGGCCAGCGGGGTGCTGGATGGCAAACGTGCCACCAGCTTTCCCGGCGCGCTGGATGCCTTTCCCCAAGTGCAACAACACCACACTGCCGTGGTCGAGGATGGCAAACTGATTACCTCACGCGGCCCCGGTACGGCTATGGACTTTGCGCTGGTTCTAGTAGAACGCTTGTTGGGCAAAGCAAAAAGTGACGAGGTATCGAGTGCGTTGCAAAGAACAACCACCGTCGATTGAAGGACACCAGCAAAGGTAATTTCGTGCCGGATCAAAAAGTAAACCTTGAATCACTGATGCGATTGGCGCTGGCTGGCGACAAGCAAGCCTATGCCAAGGTGTTGCACGAAACATCGCGATTTATCCGGCCATTTTTAGCCAAGCGTCTCAGTCAATCCAATGAAGTGGATGATCTGCTGCAAGAAATTTTGCTCTCCCTACACAAAGCGCGTCATACTTACGATGGTGAACGACCTTATAAGCCTTGGGTTTTTGCCATTGCTAAATTCCGTCTGCTTGATTATTTGCGCGCCCATTACGCCGATCATCTGCACCATGCAATTGACATTTCTGAGGTGGAAAATAATTTAGCTGCGCCTGTCACTGAAACCACCCTCACTTACGATTCTATAAAAGAAGAAATTCATCTGCTACCGGAAAAACAGGCTACCATTCTGCAAATGATGCACCAGGATGGCTACACTGCCAAAGAGGTCGCAGAAAAGATAGGTATGAAAGAATCAGCCGTAAAAGTTGCCGCACATCGCGCCTACAAAATATTGAAAAAGCGCTTAGGGGAAAATGGGGTTTACCCAGAAAATGATTGATCCCAAATCATTTTTGGACATCACATTCTAGGACGGCGAAATGACTTGCTACAGCTATACATCGCAATGTATGTAATTTGGGATAACGACCATGTCTAAACTAACGCTCTCTCCTGCTTGGCAAGCACTCGCAACACATCAAACTGCAATCAGCAAGC
>JANONO010000322.1:0-10939 GCA_031420875.1 Gallionellaceae bacterium
TCGCGGGTCAAATCGGAATACAGGGTGCGATAAAGAGCGGGGTCGGTGGCGTATTTGCTCACGGCTTGTAATTCTGCGCTGCTCGGCCAGATGTCTTTCAAAAAAACAGGTTGGCCATTTTTGCCCGTGCCCAGCGGTTCAGCATCTAGGTTGATGTTGATTTTTCCGGCGATGGCGAATGCCACTACCAGCGGTGGGCTAGCTAGGAAATTGGCTTTGATGTTGGCGTGGATGCGCGCCTCAAAATTGCGGTTGCCGGACAGCACGGCTGCTGCGATGAGTTTATTGCTAACAATGGCTTCTTCGATTTGCGGATCAAGCGGGCCCGAATTGCCGATGCAGGTGGTGCAGCCATAGGCGGCTACGCTGAAACCCAGTTGCTCCAGATAGGGTAGCAATCCCGCGTTTTTCAAATAGGCAGTCACCACGCGCGAGCCGGGCGCGAGCGTGGTTTTAATGTGTGGCTTGACGTGCAAGCCATGCTCGATGGCCTTTTTCGCCAGCAAACCTGCGGTTAACATCACGCTCGGGTTGGAGGTGTTGGTGCAGGAGGTAATCGCGGCGATCAACACATCGCCGTGTCCGATCTCAAGTTCCGTTGGCGTTATTTCGGTGCTTAAATAATGGTGAGCCGAAGCCGGATGATTGTCCAGCATTTCGATTTCACTCGCTGCGCTGCTGCTGTGACTGCCCGGAGCGGGTGTGCCGTTTAGCGTACCGTTGCCGTTGAGCAAGCCGCCAGCAGCAACGGGAATACAGGCTCCCTCGCCGTAAGCGGGCAGAGCGGTGGTGTAGCGTTGATGCAGCGCGGCTGCGGGTAGATTGAAACCATTTTCCGCTACCGATTTGCTGAACAAGCTGTTGAAAGTTTCTTTCATCTCAGTCAGCTTGACCCGGTCTTGCGGGCGCTTAGGACCCGCCAGCGAGGGAACAATGCTGGCGAGGTCAAGCTCGACCACGTTGCTGTAATCAATTTGCCCTGCTTGCGGAATACCATACAAACCCTGCGCCTTGAAATACGAAGCAAAGGCATCCACTTCCTCCTCGCTGCGCCCGGTGTTACGCATATATTCCACGGTGACATCATCCACCGGAAAAAAGCCCATGGTCGCGCCGTATTCCGGCGCCATGTTGGCGATGGTGGCACGATCCGGCAGAGTGAGCGCGGCTGTGCCTGCACCGAAAAATTCGACGAATTTGCCGACTACTTTTTGCTGGCGTAACAACTCGGTCACCGTTAGCACTAGGTCAGTTGCGGTTACGCCTTCGCGCAATTTTCCATTGAGGTGTACGCCGACCACATCGGGTGTCAGGAAATACACTGGCTGGCCTAGCATACCCGCTTCCGCCTCGATACCGCCCACGCCCCAGCCGACCACGCCGATGCCGTTAATCATGGTGGTGTGGCTGTCGGTGCCGACCAGGGTGTCTGGATAATACACGCCGTTTTTTTGTTGCACACCACGCGCCAGATGTTCCAGATTAACCTGATGCACAATGCCTACGCCGGGCGGCACGACTTTGAAAGTGTTGAATGCCTGCATGCCCCACTTGATGAATTTATAGCGCTCGGCGTTGCGCTCGAATTCCATTGCCATGTTCAACTTTAAAGCATCGGCACTGTTGTAGTGATCTATCTGAACCGAGTGATCCACCACCAGATTAACCGGCACCAAGGGTTCAATGAGCTTGGGATTTTTTCCCATCGCAGCGGCGGCATCACGCATCGCAGCCAGATCAACCAGCAGCGGCACACCCGTAAAATCCTGCAACACGATGCGTGCCACGACAAAGGGAATTTCTTCGGTGCGCGGCGCATTTGGCTGCCAGTTGGCTAATTGCCGGATATGCGTTTCGGTGATTTTTTTATTGTCGTAATTGCGCAGTACTGATTCCAGCACGATGCGAATGCAAACCGGCAGGCGGGAAATTTTCCCCAGCCCGGCAGCTTCCAACGCGGGTAGCGAGTAGAGGCTACCTTGTTTGCCGCTGGAAAGTTTGAAGGGCTGATAGGCGTTAAATAGGCTGGTTGATGCGGGGCTGGGCAAAACGCTACTGGACGACATGGGGTGTGACTCCGAAAAAATTTTATGGAAAGATAGCGGGTGTAGTTTTAGAGGTAATTATACGGTTTCGAGCAACACCTTGCTCAAGAGCTTTTGCATAGCCAATTCATGGCTGAACACCATGGCTGAACAGTTTAAGAATCAATAATTTGTTGCAGTAAGTGAATAGTGAATATACAGTACGAGAAAGTCTGGAGGTGGAGTTTTCATGCAGCTTCGACCCTCAGCTACTTCTACAATACCCAAGGGCGCTATGTCAGAGCAAAAAAAAATAAGACAGAAATTCTTTTCTCCAGCTATCGCAATGCTGAACCGCATGAGTTACACCAAGAAATTTTCTCTGTTGTGGCTAGTGTTGTTGATCGCGCTTGCAGCAATGGCTTACAGCCTGTTTATTAGTAATAATATGATTATCCGCCCCTTGCAGCGGGAGCTGCAAGGTCTGGCACTGGTAGAGCCCATTACCAGAGCTGTGCAAGTCGTTCAGAAGCTCCGTGTTGTTTCGCACACCATGCTGGGTGATCAAGCGGCCATCAATAATATTCGTATGGGCATGGAAAAGGAGGCGGCCGAGGTATTCAATTTAATAGAAAGAGTGCTGCCTCCTGACTTGGCCTCAAGCACGAACGCTCAGTCTATCAACACAAGTTGGCAGTCCATCAAAACAATCTGGCAACGAGTGCATAAAACATGGCCTGATTGGACGGCAGAGGAAAGCTTCGCCGTTCACACTGATCTGATCGAACAAATTCAATTGCTTGAGCTATCGGTTATAGATGATTCCGCGCTAATAGTGGATTCGGATATAGCCACATTTTACTTGATTGATACGACTGCCAACAAATTGCCAATGATGCTTGAGTGTCTCAGCCAGCTTGTCGCGTATGCGGCTGAGATTTTGGCCGGAAAAAATATTACCGAATTGCAAAAGGAGAAATTGATTTCACTGAATGCCAAGATCAACATTGTTCTCAAGCGGTTCAATATCAATGTCGAGAGGACGGCCCGTTACAATCCGGCGTTACAGCAAACAATTTTGGCTATGCGCGATAACATTAACTATTCGGCGCGTCATATTTCCAACCTGGTGTCCTCTGATATTCTCACAGGCCGTTTTACTACATCCCCAGAGGCATTTTTAGCTATAGGCACTGTGGCAATAGACAACGGCTACGCGCAAATATATCAATATTACATACCGACCATAAAATCCCTGATTGAGGCACGTAAAACACAGGCAGAGAGAATGCTGTTTCTGAGTATCGGTGGCGCAGTGCTGCTGTTTTTATTGGCGGCCTATATTTCGGCCAGCCTTTACTATGCCATTGTCGGTGGTATCCAGAAATTATCCCGCTCCGCACATGCTTTTGCTGATGGTAACCTGAGTACGCGCATCCAGCTTGGCACACAGGACGAACTCAATTTGCTGGGTGATAGTTTCAATGCCATGGCCGACGGACTGAGTGTTTTGCTTGAAGTACACCGCGCAGATGAAGCGCGTTTGCGTGCCACCATAGAAACCGGCATGGATGCGGTGGTACATATGAATGCTGAAGGCATTATTATCGGTTGGAGTAGTCAGGCGGAGCGTATTTTCGGCTGGAGTCGGGGGGAGGTGCTTAAGAAAGCACTGCATGAAATTATTATTCTTCCCCGATGCCGCGAGGAATATTTACAGATACTAAAACAGTTCATTCCTAGCCATGACAGGGTAAGCTTGAGTGCGCGAGTAGAAATTATGGGTTTGCATCGCGATGGACATGAGTTCCCTGTGGAGTTGTCCATTGCACCGATACGCTTGGCAGGAGAGAAAGAGGGCGAGCACGAATTCAGCGCGTTTATACGCGACATTACCAAATACAAGCAACTTGAACAGGAGCTACGCATTGCCGCTGTCGCTTTTGAGGCTCAGGCGGGGATAGCAATCACCGATGAAAATGGAGCAATCATCAGGGTTAACCATACATTTAGCATTATTACCGGGTATTCGACGACGGAAGCGGTAGGCAATACTTTCCGCATCCTTAAATCAGATCGTCACGAGAATGAATTTTATAGTCAGATGTGGACAACCTTGCTGCGTAATAAATACTGGGAAGGTGAAATATGGAATAGGCGCAAGAATGGAGAAATTTATCCAGAATGGCTCACCATTACCGCTGTGGTGGGTGAAGATGGCAAGGCCAATAACTACGTCGCAATATTTGTTGACATTATTGAGCGCAAACATCACGAAGAACAGCTGCAAGTCACCACATCGGAGTTGCTGCGCGCTAATGCCCAAGTCGAGACTGAGCGTGCTCAATTAGCGGCGCGCGTGGCAGAACGCACCGCACAATTACAATACGCAAACTTGGCCAAAGATTCATTTTTAGCCACCATGAGTCACGAGATCCGCACTCCTTTGGGCGGCATGTTAGGCATGATGGAGTTGATCAGTCTATCGCGGCTGGATATTGAGCAGCGCAAGATGCTACAGGCGGCGCGTGAATCCGGGCAGAGCTTGCTGCGCATTGTTGATGACATTCTTGACTGGTCAAAAATAGAAGCGGGCAAGCTGGAGTTGGATGAGCAAGTGGCTTCCATTTCTGAAATGCTAAAGGGCGTGGTCAGCACCTATTCACCACTTGCCAGCGCCAAAGGACTCTCGTTAAAACATCAGCTAGACAGCAAATTGAGCGCAGTGCACATTTTTGACCGATTGCGACTTTCGCAGGTTCTCAATAATTTTACCAGTAACGCAATTAAATTTACCGAACAGGGAGCGGTAGAAATTAGTGCGGAACTGGTTGTGCAGCAAGAGGGCGCAGAACAGGTGTGTTTTTCCGTCAAGGATACGGGCATAGGTATAGATGAGGAGCAGCAGGTACGCTTGTTTCAGTGGTATCACCAAGCGAGCATCGAAACCGCGCGCATGTATGGTGGAACAGGTTTGGGACTCGCGATCTGTCGCAGCCTGGCCGATTTGATGGGAGGTAACATTAGTTTGACAAGCTCATCCGGGAGCGGCTCTATTTTTTGCATCACGGTAAGCCTACTTGTGGCCAGCCCGGCAGCGCAGCGGGATTTGCGCTTGAGGTTGGCATGGGAAAATAGCAGCGAAAGCTCATCCGGTTTCAGACCCTTGCTGAAGGATGGCAAGCGCGTGTCGGTGCTGCTGGTGGATGATCATCCGGTGAACCGTACGCTGCTCAAACACCAACTGGAGATGTTGGGCATGCACGCGGAAGAGGCGGCATCCGGTATGGTAGCGTTGTCTTTATGGAGGGATGGGCACTTCGACTTAGTCATTACCGATTGTCATATGCCGGAGATGGATGGCTATGAACTCACGCGCAGTATCCGTGAGATAAAGCACGGTGATGGTCGGTATCAAGTGCCTATCATTGCCTGGACGGCAAACGTACTGTCTGATGAAGAAATGCGCTGCCGTGCCGCCGGGATGGACGACATATTGACCAAGCCCACTGAAATGACAGATTTGAGAGCGATGTTGTTGAAGTGGTTGGCCAAGTCAGGCGCGGGCTTCAGTCAAGCGCCGCTTATGGAAGCAGCGCCTACCGAGGTGCAGAAGCAAGCGGCGGCGGATAAGGCTATAGACTTTGGCGTGCTGAAAAAAATTGCGACCAGTTATGCGGCTCAATCTGAGTTGCTACAGGTGTTCAGGCTGCATAACCGTGACGACATCGCAGACCTACGGGCGGCATTGAATAATGGCAATGCAACAGCCGTGCAACGCAGTGCTCACCGTATTAAAGGGGCAAGCCGCATGGTAGGCGCTTTGGATCTGGAAGGAATTTGTGCAGCTATCGAACGAGCCGCTGTACAGGGAGATTTGCATGGTGCGCGAGTCATGGCAGACATCGCACTGGATGAGACCTTGGGGCACATCGAAGCAGCCATTAGCTCATTTATTGGCGAAAAGTAAATACGCTTCCCATTATTTTCTGCAGGTCATCCTAAAGTAAGTTAATTTACTGCCGTTATCTTGGGTGACCATTGTTGTTCTGATGGTCAACCCAAAGGATAGCTATGCCCGCCAAGGAAAATGATCAAACGCAAGAGAGCCAGCCGCGTTCCTTGCTATTTAATTGGCATTTTGTCGCCAAGATAGCGCTGGTCATTGCTGCCATATCTTGCTTGGCCGCAGTGTTGGTACTTAATTATATCACTGGCAGCATAGGCCAGAATTACGTTGAGATGGCTCGCTACTTTAGTTCGAGCCGTGCCAGCGTCGGCCCGACTTTACTGGTTGCCGGGCTGATTCTTGTTTCATTTGTCAGCGTGATTACTTGGCTGATGGCGCTTTACACCAGCTTTTACATTGCGGGCCCCTTGTTTCGGTTTTCGCGAAATTTGGAAGTGTTAATCAAGCAAGGCCCAATACCATTAATGCCTACACGTAGTACTGACTTGCTTAAAGAGGAGGAGCGGGTCATCAAGCGTAGCGTAGCTAGGCTGCAACAGCACTACAGCGAAATGCGCGCCACAGCCGAGGAGATGTTGGGGCAGCTTGACTCGCAACCATCTACCTTAAACGCCTTGATCGCCAAACTGAAAAAAGGCGATCATGAAGTACATCTTTAATCCATGGTTGTTATCGCTGACTATTTTTCTGCTGGGTCTGGGCGCATGGCTATATGCCACGGCATTTTCGCCGCAACTGCATCCCGTTGGCTACACCTGCGTAAACTGCCATCTCGCAGGTGACAACACCGATGCTAGTAATGCTTCAATGCTGATTGCGGCGCAAGAAACACTTTGTACTCAGTGTCACGAGAGCACGCTGGGGATTAGTCATCCTAGCGGGTTTAAGCCGGGGCCAGAACAAACCATTCCTGCATCCTACCCTCTGGACAGGAGAGGCGCACTAACATGCAGCACCTGCCACTTGATACATAGTGAGGAGCATGGCAAATTGCGCGGTTCTGCGCGTGGGGCAGAGATGTGCCTCTCCTGCCACGCCAAAACTTTTTTTGATAATGCAGCCGATGGTGGAACATCGTTGACTTCTTCCGGGCATTTGGGCGCACCCGTTTCTGGAAGCTGGAAAGCTCTCGATCCATACTCGATAGAATGCCTTGGTTGCCATACTGAGAATGGTGATGTCAATCTCGATTCCAATCAGGTGTTAGGTAATCATGGCTCTCTCAGTCATCCTGTGGGTCGTAATTACAGGGTTGCGGCGAAGAGCGGCGGTTATCGCCCTATTGCCAAGCTGTCGAAGAAAATTTTACTCCCGCAAGGCATGGTAAGTTGCGTATCCTGCCATGTGGGTTATAGTCAAAGTCACGGCAAATTAGTCATCAGCAATGCTGGTTCCGCACTATGTTTTGCATGCCATAACTTATGATGAATACATCTGCTAAACAAAATTTGATCAAACGCCGCATCATTTATGTTGATGCCTCGGTGCAAAAATGGTTATTGGTTGCGTTGGTCATGCTTGAGATACTGCTAATCTCAGGTGCATTATGGTTGTTGTATGTGCAGATGATTAACACGATAGAGGCCAATCTTTATCGCGCACACGCCGTAGCTAAGCCAGATATTTACTCGCTGATGAGGGTGGCGCTGATAGGCTTAGGTGGGCTGCTCATCATTAACATAGCAGTGCTGTGGATGGTTGACCGTTTGTGGGCGCGTCAACTGGCTACTATTATTAAGCCCTTAATGGCTATGGTAAGCAAAGTTGAAATGCTGGATTTTTCTGCGGACGCACCCGTGACTAGGCAGCATGAGGTGGTTAATCTCGCGCATACTTGGCGCAATACGGAACGGCAGCGTCTCTTGAATCTTCGCGCTGAAATTAATCAGATGGACGTGTCAAGTGAAGCGCTGACACCCGCACAACATGGGCAGATGCGCGCTACGCTGGAAGCTATTCGTAAGCTCTTGCCCTGATGCAGCCTCGCAAGAAATTTCAATTTTTGAGTGAAGTTCAGATATACTTCGCGGCCTTGCAGGCGCGTAGTTCTAATCTATCGAGTGCGGCTTTGCCGCACTTTTGTTTTTAATTTACATTATAATTTTTTTAAGAGTAAACGGGTATGCCGGTTATCACCTTGCCAGATGGTTCGCAGCGCAGCTTTCCCCAATCTGTCACTGTCGCCGAAGTCGCGCAAAGCATAGGCGCAGGTTTGGCGCGTGCGGCGCTGGCGGGTAGGGTGGATGGGCAGTTGGTGGATGCCTCGTATTCAATTTCCGCTGACGTGGCTTTATCCATCATTACCGATAAAGACGCGGAGGGGCTGGAGATTATCCGCCACTCCACTGCACATCTTCTGGCCTATGCAGTCAAGGAATTATTCCCGGAAGCGCAAGTAACCATAGGCCCAGTGATTGAAAATGGGTTCTTTTACGATTTTGCTTTTGCGCGGCCATTCACGCCGGATGATCTGGCGGCGATAGAAAAGCGCATGGCGGAATTAGCCAAGCGTGATTTGCCAGTGTCGCGCAAGGTGTTGCCACGCGATGAGGCCGTGGCGCATTTCAAAAGTAAAGGTGAGCACTACAAGGCGGAGATTGTTGAATCTATTCCCGCTGGTGAGGATGTGTCGCTTTATACCGAGGGCGAATTTACTGATCTGTGTCGTGGCCCGCATGTGCCTTCCACCGGCAAGCTCAAGGTGTTTAAGTTGATGAGTGTGGCCGGTGCCTATTGGCGCGGCGATCATCGCAATGCCATGTTGCAGCGCATCTACGGCACGGCTTGGGCCAAGAAGGAAGACCTGGATGCTTATCTGCTGCGTCTGGAAGAAGCGGAGAAGCGCGATCACCGCAAGCTGGCCAAGCAGCTTGATTTATTCCACATGCAAGACGAAGCGCCGGGCATGGTGTTCTGGCATCCCAAAGGCTGGGCGTTGTGGCAGGCCATCGAACAATATATGCGTCGCGTGTATTACGATAATGGTTATCAGGAAGTGCGTTGTCCGCAAATTATTGACCGTGTGCTGTGGGAAAAATCCGGTCACTGGGAACACTTCAAGGCGGGCATGTTCACCACGGAGTCAGAGAAGCGTGAGTACGCCATCAAGCCGATGAATTGCCCCGGCCACATTCAGGTGTTTAATTCTGATCTGCGTTCGTATCGTGAGTTGCCGCTGCGTTATGGTGAATTCGGTTCCTGTCATCGCAACGAGCCCTCTGGCGGCTTGCATGGGCTGATGCGGGTGCGTGGTTTTGTGCAAGATGATGGCCACATTTTCTGCACCGAAAGCCAGATTGAATCCGAAGTGTCCGCTTTCAACGCGCTGGTGTTAAAGGTTTACCGTGACTTTGGTTTTGCCGAGGTGGCAGTTAAGTTGGCATTGCGCCCGGCCAGTCGCGTTGGTTCAGATGAGATTTGGGATAAATCCGAAAACGCCTTGCGCGCTGCCCTACGCGCTTCCGGCCTGACGTGGGATGAGCTGCCGGGCGAAGGCGCGTTTTATGGCCCGAAGATTGAATTCCATATCAAGGACGCCATCGGTCGCTCCTGGCAATGCGGCACGGTGCAAGTAGATTTCTCCATGCCCGGTCGCCTCGGTGCAGAGTATGTGGATGTGGACAATACGCGCAAAACCCCAGTGATGCTGCATCGCGCGATACTGGGTTCGCTGGAGCGCTTTATCGGCATGTTGATTGAACACCACACGGGTGCCTTCCCGCTGTGGTTGTCGCCAGTGCAAATGGTGGTGATGAATATCTCTCAAGCGCAGGATAGTTATGCCACGCAAGTTGCGCAAACTTTGCGCGATGCGGGTTTGCGAGTGCATCTAGATTTGCGTAATGAGAAGATTACCTATAAAATACGTGAACATAGCTTGCAAAAGTTACCTTATCAGTTGATTGTCGGTGATAAGGAAATGGCTGCCGATCTGGTTGCCGTGCGAAATCGCAAAGGTGAAGACCTTGGGCAAATGAGCATGCAGGTATTGCTGCAACATCTGAAATCAGAGCTGCGAACGGAATCGGAGCTGCAAGGTGCAAATCCGATTTAATTTTTTATGGGGAAACTACAATAGCTCAAGATAAGTCACAACGTCTCAATGAACAGATAACAGCACCACAGGTGCGGTTGGTTGGGGTAGAGGGAGAGCCACTTGGTATAGTGGTGGTTGCGGAAGCACTGCGATTGGCGGAGGCCGCTGATTTGGATTTGGTAGAAATTGCGCCCATGGCGGAACCACCAGTGTGCCGCATTATGGACATCGGTAAGTTTAAATATGCCGAGAGTAAAAAACAGCACGAGGCCAAGCTTAAGCAGAAGCAGATTCAGATCAAGGAAGTTAAATTCCGCCCTGGCACAGATGATGGTGATTACAACATCAAGTTGCGAAATTTGATTCGCTTTCTGGAAGAGGGTGACAAGACCAAAGTAACTTTGCGTTTTCGTGGTCGTGAAATAGCGCATCAGGGCATAGGTATGCAGATGATGGAGCGGGTCAAGGCTGATCTTGATATTCATGCCATTGTGGAGCAGTTCCCCAAGATGGAAGGCCGTCAGATGGTGATGGTGTTGTCGCCCAAGAAGAAATAATTGTAGGTCGGGTTTTAGCGTATGCGTATGGGGCTTCAGCCCCATACGCATACGGCCTACCCCTTGCGGGTATAATCCGCATGCTGTGTCAGTTAACGGACTGGCTGACGCAGTGTAAGTAGCAAACAGTCCCACACAAGTGGTTCCGGGTTTTAAGTGTTCCTGTCAGGAACCTCCCGGCATCATCAAATAAAATGGAGTTATCATGCCTAAAATGAAAACCAAAAGCGGTGCAAAAAAACGCTTTAAGGTGCGCGCAGGCGGTAGCATCAAGCGTTCACAAGCGTTCAAGCGCCATATCTTGACCAAGAAGACCACCAAGAGCAAGCGTCAGTTGCGTGGTACGACCGAA
>JANONO010000323.1:0-2683 GCA_031420875.1 Gallionellaceae bacterium
CCACATCTGGCCAACCATCCCATCGTCATCGCCGCCTGGGCGGGCATAGACCCTGAGCGTTTTTGGGATTGCCATGCGCACATTGCCGGAACGGGCGATTCTGGCAGCGGCATTTATACCTCGCCAGATATGCAAAGCGTGTGGCATCCGGTGCAATTTGCGCAGCATGCATTTTATATGAATGCCGCTTGCGCGCAAAAAGACAAGGTGGACAAAAGCTATGTGGCGCAGATGCAGCATCTGGTAGATGAACTAAAACTCGGTGCCAAGTTACTGCTGTTCGCGTTTGAACAAGCGCACGACCAAGCAGGCAAGGCAATACCGGAGCGCACCGCGTTCTATGTGCCGAATGCGTATGCTCGCGACTTGGCTCATCGTTATCCAAAGTATTTTGAGTGGGTGTGTTCTATCCACCCCTACCGTCCCGATGCGGTTGCGGCACTGCAAGCCGCTGTGGCAGACGGCGCACGCGCTGTGAAATGGCTGCCTTCGGCGATGGGCATAGACCCGGCCTCGCCCAAGTGTGATGCTTTTTATCGCACTCTGGCACAGCTTGACGTACCGCTGATTTGCCATGCTGGAGAAGAAAAAGCGGTCGAAGGTGCGGGTGACCACGCAGCGGGAAACCCGCTCAAGTTACGGCGCGCGCTGGATGCGGGTATGCGGGTAGTCATCGCGCATTGTGCGTCTATGGGCGATGACATTGATCTGGATAAAGGCGCGCATGGTCAGCGTGTGCCAAGTTTTGATTTATTTGGCCGCATGATGGCGGACACACGCTACCAAAAGTTATTATTCGGGGATATTTCCGCCATCACCTTACGCAACCGATCTGCAGATGTGCTGCGTGCCATCATTGAGCATCGTGACTGGCATGATCGCTTGCTTAATGGCTCGGATTATCCGCTGCCCGGCGTGTTGCCGTTGACCTCACCGAAAAAATGGGCAAAAGCGGGCTTGCTCGACAACGCGATTGTTCCAGTGCTGAATGAAATTCAAAATTACAATCCGCTGTTATTCGATTTCGTGCTCAAGCGCCAGTTGCGCGCCGGGAATCAACAGTTGCCAGTAAACATTTTTCACACACGCGATTTTTTTCTGCGGAGAGCACCATGAGTGGACAATTTCAACTTCTAAAAACACGCCGCTTTCTGCCATTCTTTGGCACCCAGTTTCTCGGTGCATTTAACGACAATTTATTCAAAAACGCGCTGGTGGTGTTGCTTACCTTTCAAGCCGCGAGTTGGACTACGCTTAAGCCCGAATTATTAGCCAACATGGCAGCAGGAATTTTCATTCTGCCGTTTTTTTTATTTTCCGCCACCGCCGGGCAGCTTGCCGATAAATATGACAAGGCCAAGCTCGCGCGCTTGGTCAAGCTGCTGGAAATAGCCATCATGCTGGTGGTGGGAGTGGGCTTTGCCCTGCACAGTCTGACTATACTGATGTTTGCGCTGTTTTTATTCGGGCTGCACTCGACCGTGTTTGGGCCAGTGAAATACGCCATTTTGCCGCAACATCTCAAAGAAGAAGAACTGGTGGGCGGCAACGCGCTGGTAGAAGCGGGCACCTTCGTCGCCATTTTGATCGGCACACTCATCGGCGGTTTGATGGCTGGATTGCCGCAAGGAACAGTGTGGATCACCGCTGCTGGCTTGCTCGTGGCAATCGCAGGCTATCTCGCCAGTCGCGGCATTCCCGTAGCACCTGCGCCGGAACCGCAGTTGCGCGTCAATCACAATCCCTTCGTTGAAACCTGGCGCAATATCGGCTTCGCCCGCGAAAATCGCACCGTGTTTCTTGCCATACTCGGCATCTCCTGGTTCTGGTTGTACGGCGCGCTGTTCCTTGCGCAATTCCCGGCCTATACCAAAAATGTACTGGGCGGTTCGGAAACGACGGTCACGCTGCTGCTAGCGACCTTTACCATCGGCATCGGTGCAGGCTCGCTGCTGTGCGAGCGGCTGTCCGGAAAAATGGTAGAGATCGGTCTGGTGCCGTTCGGTTCTATCGGATTAACACTGTTCGGATTAGACTTAGCTTGGGCCTCGCCCACCACGCCACCTGCTGGCGAAGCGCTGACCGTCATGGCATTACTTGCCACCCCCGGAATGTGGCGCGTGTTACTGGATCTGGCCGCGATAGGGTTGTTCGGTGGATTTTTTATTGTGCCATTGTATGCCCTGATTCAGACGCGAAGTAGCGTCAGCCATCGCGCGCGCATCATCGCTGGTAACAACATCATGAACGCCTTGTTCATGGTGGCGGGCGCGCTGGCTGCAGCGGGATTGTTAGGTGCCGGCCTGAGTATTCCACGATTATTTGCCGTGGCCGCCATGGCTAATGCTTTGGTAGCAATCTACATCTACAAACTGGTGCCGGAATTCCTGGTGCGCTTTTTGGTATGGATACTTGTCCATTCGGTTTACCGCTTGAACAAGCAAGGTGTCGAACACATACCGGATGAAGGCCCAGCCATGCTGATATGCAATCACGCCAGCTTCGTCGATGCCCTGATCATCGCCGCCGCCTGCCGCAGACCAATCCGCTTTGTAATGGACCACCGCATATTTCACTGGCCGATACTTTCCTTCGTATTCAAGGCAAGCCATGCCATTCCCGTCGCATCCGCAAAAGAAGATGAGGCGCTCAAAAAGAAAGCCTTCGATACTGTATCGCATGC
>JANONO010000324.1:0-19561 GCA_031420875.1 Gallionellaceae bacterium
CCGATACTCAACCGGACGACATAGAGAATTTCACTAACCGTTCGCCTTATCCCACGCTGCATCTGCTGCGCGAAAGCAGTGTGGCGATGGCGGTGTCGGCCTTTCCTGAAGCCGATAAAATATTCGACAAAAATATCGAGACGCTACGCAAGCTGGGTCGTCAGGGATGGGATGAGTTGGGCGTGGATTAATGTGGTTTGTTGATGTCGCTTGCAGTCTCATCTTCTGTAGCAACCATGTGCATGACTTCTGTAGCCGACATGTGCAGTAATTCACCTATGGCTTGGTAGTCGTCTGGTAGAGCGGCATCGTCCCAGCCGTTGGCAGAATGCCGTGCCAGGTTAATGGCTAATTCAACATTGCGTATGCGCGGCTCTTTTGTGCTGGAGTCATTCATCAGCATCAAAAGTAATTGCGGTAGCCCCCAACTCACCGCCAGTTTTTTTTGCAGATCATCCAAGGTAAACCCTAATACTTGCTCCTGAATGGTGTGACTGCGTTGCGCCTTGTCATGCTGCTGAAGATCGCGTATTTTCAGCATCATGTCTGGGGCAAAACACCACATCAGGGTTTCTGCGATGTCGTGCAACAGCGCGGCAACACACACATCGTCATAGTGCAAATCGTGCAGCATCACCGCCCATTCTTTAGCATATTCAGAAGCACGATGTGCGCGATGCACCACGCGTAACATGGGTGCGAGGGCAACGATATGGTCTTTAAGCACCTCTTCGACCAAGGGTTGCGGAGCAACCTTATTGAAAAATGGCTCGACACCCAGCATCAGTAATGCTTGCTCAACCTGCACCACCTCGGTGGTTTGAGCCTTGCCCTTGTGTTGCTGCAAATAACGCAGCAGTTTGACGGTCATAATGGGGTCGCGTGTGATGACCTCAGTAATGGAATAGGCGTTTAAATTTTTTACATCTGCGCGCAGTGTGGCTAAATCTCGCGCAGTCTGCTTTAATACGGGCAGGTCTGCACGGGTCAGTATGGCTACCCAGTGTTCCAGTTTATTGGTCTCTGTCATACAATTGACTCCAAGCGCTAAGGCATAATTTTATATTTTATTGGAGATGCCCCTTTGCGAGAAATAGCGCAGTAAAATCCGATTCATCGGGAGATTAAACCTAACCATTCGTCTTAACTTAAACCTATTTTTAGATCAAGCTATTGCTCATGATTAATATTCTTGTGGTTGACGACCACGCCCTGATCCGCAAAGGTATCAAGCTGCTACTTGAGAGCCGAGCGGATATGCGAGTAACTGGAGAAGCCGAAACCGGAATGCAGGCTATCAATATGTTGCGTACGGGTGGTTTTGACCTGGTGTTGCTGGATATTTCCCTGCCAGATAAAAATGGCATGGACGTGCTGAAGCAGATCAAAGCCGAACAACCTAGCGTTAAAACGATCGTGCTGAGCATGCACCCCGAAGAGCAATATGGTTTGCGTGCCATGAAGGCTGGGGCTGCGGGTTTTATCAATAAACAAACTGCGCCGGAACAGTTAATCAGCGCGATTCTAAAGGTCATCAGCGGCAAAAAAGTTATCAGCGAAGCCTTGACCGAACAACTGTTAAATAACCTGATCGGCAAATCACAAGATCTGCTGCATCAGAGCTTGTCTAACCGCGAATATCAGACACTCTGCCTTATGTCTTCCGGTAAATCCCTGACTGAAATATCAGAAGTCATGCTGATTAGCCCAAAAACAGTGAGTGTTTATCGTGCGCGTATGCTGGAAAAAATGCACTTCAAGAACAATGCCGAAGCAGTTCACTATGCCATAGCACACCATCTGGTGGATGGCGACGATTAAAAGCCACCTCTAAAAATTTACCCCCCATTGCCGTAATACGGCGCTAAAAAACGAAATGTCAGGATACCTGCCTGCTATTCGAGGTATCACAAGTTTGATCCTGCCTGATAATTCACGCGACTAAAATTTTTAGCCCTTGAATTAGCCCTTCAATTATGGATAAGCAATCCCCCAATCCATCAGAGCTTGCTCGTGAAACACTGAAAGCACTCATGTCGCGTAAAGTCCCGCCGACACCGGATAACTACGCCAAAATTTATGCCGAAATAGGGGGCACGACTGCTGAAATCAATGGGGGTGCAGAAAAGGTTTTGCGCGGGATTGCTGATCGCTTCGCCCAAACTCCCAAGCTTGCGCCCGCCGCTATTGCCCTAAAAAAAGTGATTGAAATAGGCGATTGGGAGCAATGCCTCAAGGAAATTGAAAAAAATTTACCCAAGCTGGGCGAAGAAGCCGATCCACCGTGGTCTGTCTTGATACGCGATTTATTGCGCCAATTAGAGGTGACTCACAAAGGGCTGACCGTTGCTCGAAAAAAAGAAAGCCTAGAGGCGGTATTAACCCGGTTTTCGGCTAATCCAGAAACACTGTTCGACAAACTTAACAAGCTGATACGCTCATGGTCGGAATCTCAGGCAGCCACTAATGCTATAGAAATTGAAGTCATGCCACTCGTTGAATCTGCTGCGGGCAATGTTAAGGATGCCTCTGATGTCAGCACGCCATTTTTGCCCAACTACTCATCTAGCAGTCATACCGACACCGAAATGCTGAGCAAACTTTCTGAATTACTGGCGCAAACCCTGGAAAGCATACTAAGCGCGCAACCAGAATTGGCGCAGGATGTGCAAACGCTGGTCGCACAAATTCGCAGCATCCAATCTCATGCAGAGGTGACAACCTTAGCCAAGCAACTGCGGCAATTCTGGATTAAGGCTGAGTTGCGTGGCGGGGACAAGGCCAAGATACACGAGGGTTTATTGCGCTTGTTGCGGCTGCTGGTGGAAAATATTGGTGAAATGGTCGAAGACGAAGAATGGCTGCATGGGCAAATCGTCATTCTGCAAGAAATCATCGCTAATCCAGTGGATCGAAATACCATCGCCGATGCCGAGCGCAGTCTGCGCGATGCCATCATCAAACAGAGCATGCTCAAGCAAAGCCTGACCGATGCGAAAACGACACTCAAGAGCCTGATGACGACTTTCATAGATAGGCTGGGAGAAATTACCGAAAGCACGGGCGATTATCACCATAAAATTGAGGGGTACAGCAAAAAAATCAGCAAATCCAGCAACTTGGTCGAATTGAGTCATCTGCTAGACGATATTATGCAGGACACGCGCATCGTCCAGGCCAGCGCATTGCGCTCGCATGACGAATTGGTAGAAACCCGTAAACAAGTGCAGAAATCCGAAGAAAAAATCAAAAAACTAGAACAGGATTTAGCCCAAGTGAGTGAATTGGTGCGCGAAGATCAACTCACCGGCGCACTCAATCGACGCGGGCTGGACGAAGTTTTTGAACGTGAGGCAACGCGCGCCGATCGCGGCCAAACCACTATCTGTGTGGCCTTGCTCGACTTGGACGACTTTAAGCGCCTGAATGACACATTAGGCCATCAGGCCGGAGATCAAGCGCTGATCCACCTCAGCAGTGTCATTAAAGAAGCCTTACGCCCTAGCGATGTGGTGGCGCGATACGGTGGGGAGGAGTTTGTGATTGTCCTGCCAGGCTTAGGCATTGAAGAGGCTGCGGCCACGGTCGAGCGCTTGCAACGTGAACTGACCAAAAAATTCTTCTTGCACAACAATGACCGCATTCTGGTTACTTTCAGTGCCGGTGTAGCGCTTCGTATGCCGCAAGAGTCGCAGGAAGATGTCATTTGGCGTGCCGATAAAGCCATGTATCAAGCCAAAAAAACGGGTAAAAACCGTGTCGCTGTGGCGCAACCACGAGTGCCCTAACAAACCCTTCAAATAAAAATTCAAGATTATTCCTAAAGTTTTTCTGCCTCATTCCGATAACTGAAATAACGGCGGTTGATGAACCTGTTGCAACTACTAGCCGTTCGGCCAAGCTGGCAAATTATCGTCAACTTTGAGTCGTTGGTTAATAAGCATCAGGAAAACCAATGTGAACGGCAACTGCCGGACAGTAAACTACAGTTAAAGGAGAATTAAAATGGCTTCAGTCATCAATACCAACGTAGAATCACTCAATGCACAACGCAATCTGGGCACTTCACAAATGTCGCTACAGACCGCGTTACAACGGTTGTCTTCCGGCTTACGCATCAACAGCGCTAAAGATGATGCGGCGGGTATGGCAATTGCCGACCGTATGACCTCGCAGATTAGAGGCTTAAATCAAGCTGCTCGTAATGCCAATGATGGCATCTCGCTGTCCCAGACCGCAGAAGGCGCATTAGCTGAAATTGGCAACAATTTACAGCGTATCCGCGAGCTGGCGGTTCAATCTGCCAATGCCACTAATAGCATCACTGACCGTGCATCTCTGGATGCGGAAGCGTCGCAGTTGATTGCTGAAATTACGCGCGTTGCCGGGCAGACATCCTTCAATGGAATTACCCTGCTTGATGGAAGCTTTACCAGCCAATCATTCCAAGTGGGTGCCAATGCCAACCAGACTATTGCTGTCAGTTCCATTGCCGATGCACGTTCGACCGGGCTGGGTAGCAATATCCTGGCTGGGCTGGGAACGATCATAGGCGCGGGTGGTGTAGGTGCGACCAAGGCGGCAGCGACAGACCTGACTGGCGGCAACCTCGTTGCAATCGAAACTGATTTGACGATCACCACCACTGGCGGTGGCACAACGTCTGCCATTAGCTATGCTGCCTTAGCCGATGCCAAGGCTGTCGCTGCGGCAATCAATAGTGGTGCGGGGGGTGTCGGTGTCACCGCGACTGCTTCCAATAGTGCAGCCTTGAGTGGTGTCTCCATTGCGGGCACTGTTTCCATGACACTCAATGGCAGCGCCATCTCAGCAGCAGTAGCCGATCCTACCGATCTTACTGCACTGATGGGTGCAATCAACGGCGCACAAGGTGCGACTGGAGTGGTAGCTAGTTTCACCAGCACCTCAACCAAATCCGGATTGACCCTGTCAACAACCGATGGGCGTGATATTAGCGTTTTGGACTATCTCAATTCGGCCGGTGGCACGGCAACCTTCTCGGCTGCCACATTGACCAGCGGCACTACCGATTCTTCCATCAAGAGTGGTTCAGTATCGCTTGCTAGTAGCAAGGGAACCATCACCTTGGCGGCTGCCAATACTGACACCTTTAGCTCGGCCACCCAAGCCAGCGCATTTTCGTCCGTGGCCAGCATTAGTCTAGGCGGCACCACTGGCGCTAATGCACAGCTTGCCATTGCGGTTGTGGATGCGGCACTCAGCCAGATCAACGTCTCGCGGGGTAGCTTGGGTGCATTCCAAAATCGTTTCACTTCGGCGATTGCCAGCTTGCAAACCACCTCAGAAAACCTGGCTGCCTCGCGTAGCCGGATACAAGATGCGGACTTTGCTGCGGAAACCGCACAATTGACTCGTGCGCAAATTTTGCAACAAGCGGGCACGGCGATGTTGGCTCAGGCAAATCAACTGCCTAATAATGTATTGACGTTGTTGCGTTAAAAAAAGTGAAGTATCCCCAGCCAGAAAATCGGCTGGGATTTTGAAATGTAAGGAGGGGCAAAATGCTTATCCTGAATACCAGTAGCACGGCACAGGCTCAACAGCCTATCAAGTTCACTAGCGATAGTGCGCTTGTTGCCGTTGCTGCGACTCCTTCCACTAATTTTGACGCAAAAGCAAATGCAGCAATTCAGTTGCCGCAAGCCCCACAAGCCACAGAAACTCGACAACAAGCAGAGCAGGTTGCCGAACAGCATCCCTCAGCGGAGAAGTTAAAAGAGGTGGTGGACAACATTAACAGGGCACTAAAGTTGGCCAATAGAAACCTGGAGTTTAGCGTGGATGAAAGCACCAGCAAGCAGGTTGTCAAGCTGGTTGATTCTGACACAGGTGACTTGATCCGTCAGTTTCCAACGGATGAGATGCTTGCGATTTCTCGTGCGATTGACCAAGTCCGTCAGGGCTTGTTGTTGCGGCAAAAGGCTTAGCGTTTATTCGTGAATAGCGGGGCAGACTCCCACTTTTAGAAAAGCCGGCCTTTAAAAAATCTGGTTTTTGAAAAAAGGGGAAGGAATAGCCTAGTGTTCAGCGATAGGTGTGACGCGATGGTCGTGGATAATGTTTTTTGAGCAACACGGTATCGCAACGGAGTTTGGATTTTTAGAGATGTCCTTGTGAACTGAACCTTGTGAATTTAACTGGGTTCGGGAACGGGAGTTTAGGAATAGATCATGACGATCCATACAGCTAGTCTTGATGTTAATAGCATCGTCAGTCAGTTGATGACTGTTGAGCGTCAGCCTATTAACAAACTGAATGTCAAAGAAGCGGGCTATCAAGCCAAGCTTTCCGCATTTGGCAACGTTAAGGGTGCAGTCAGCAGCTTCCAGACTGCCCTGCAAGGTATGGTCAGTGCCAGTAATTTCCTATCATTCAAAGCCATTTCATCTGATGCCGCCATTTTTTCCGCTACTGCAACCAGCAGTGCGACGGCTGGCACTTATTCGCTGGAAGTCACCAGTCTGGCGCAAACGCAAAAACTGGTTGCCGCCGGGCAAGCCAGCAGCACTGCTGCCATTGGCGCGGGTGCTGCGACCACAGTCACTTTTGATTTTGGCACGATAAGCGGCGGCACATTCGATACTGTGACTGGCAAATATACCGGAGCCACTTTTGCTGCGAGTGGTAATGCTACTAAAAGCCTTACCATAGACAGCAGCAACAATTCATTGCAAGGCATACGTGATGCAATTAATGCCGCGCAGTTGGGCATAACAGCAACCATCATTAATGACGGGAGCGGCACTCCTTACCGTCTGGCGCTGTCGTCGAACAATGCTGGCGTGAGTAACAGCATGAAAATATCAGTGAGCGGTGATGCAGCCGTGAGCAGTTTGCTGGCACATAATCCGGCCAGCACACAAAACATGGCAGAAACTGCGGCTGCGTCGAACGCCAACTTCAAGGTTAATGGTGTGGCGGTGAGCAAGACCTCCAATACTGTTTCTGATGTGATTCAAGGTGTGACGCTGACCTTGAACAAAATCACGACCACACCAGCCACCTTAACAGTGGCACGCGACTCTACCGCCGTGGGCACCTTGGTTGCCACGTTTGTAAAATCTTATAACGATCTGGCAACGACCTTGAAAAATGCCTCTGCTTATAATCCCGCCACCAAGCAGGGCGCAATTTTGCAAGGTGACAGCACGGTACGTTCGCTGCAAGCGCAACTACGCAGCATGTTGAGCACATCGGTGGTTGGCACGACAGGAGTATTAACCATGCTTTCTGATGTGGGGGTGTCATTTCAGAAAGATGGCACCTTGGCACTTAACCAAAGCAAGCTCGACAGCGTGATGTCCAGCAATTTCAGTGATATTGCCAGCCTCTTTGCCGCCGTTGGAAAAGGGACAGACAGCTTGGTTAATTTCAGCAGCGCAACCAGCACGGCCAAAGCGGGCAACTACCCGATCAATGTTAGCCAGCTTGCTACGCAAGGAAAAATGTCTGGCGTGTTGGCGGTGGGAACAAGCACTGTAGGTGCAAGCAATAACACTTTTAGCGTCAATATTAATGGGGTGAGTGCAGCTATTACCTTGCCTTCTGCCACTTATACCCATGCAGCTTTGGCGACCGAGCTGCAATCGCAGATAAACAGCGCCAGCGCTTTCAGCGCGGTGGGAATCACCGTGGCAGCAACTCAATCATCTGGGATATTCAGCATTTCTTCCAACACCTATGGCGCAACTTCCAGTGTCACCTTGACCGGCACTGGTGCTGACAACCTGTTTGGTGGAATAGGGGGTGCTGCCCCCGCCACCCCGCCCACTACCACGCTAGGCGTAAATGTGATCGGAACAATAGCAGGAGTGGCCGCAACAGGGTCGGGGCAGATGTTAACTGCGACTAGTGGCGATCAGAATGGATTGAGCATCACGGTCACGGGTGGCAGTTTGGGTACACGCGGGACGTTGAATTATTCACAGGGCTATGCTGCCACCCTGAAATCTTGGGCAACATCCATTCTAGCCAACGATGGAGCCTTGTCCAGCCGCACAGACGGTATCGGCAGAACCATTGCCGATATAGACAAACAACGCGATGCGATAGAAACCCGCCTGATTAATATCGAAAAAAGATACCGCGCCCAGTTTGCTGCGCTGGATCAGACTTTAAGCGGCATGAATACCACCAGCACTTACTTAACTCAGCAACTCGCGCAAATCAGCAATTTACGATAGGAGAAGTATCATGAACATAAAAAATGTCGCCACAGTTTATGAAAAAATTGGAGTTGAATCCGGGGTGAGCGCGGCTGACCCGCACAAGCTGATTGCCATGCTGTATCAAGGTGCGTTGTTAGCGATTGCCAATGCCAAGAATGGCATCATGCGCCATGATATTTCCATAAAAGGTACTTCAATTTCTAAGGCCATTTCCATTATTGACGAAGGGTTGAATGCCAGCCTAGATAAGAAAGTCGGTGGGCAATTGGCGCAGAATTTATCCGCACTGTATGAATACATGTGTACCCGCCTGATGGTCGCAAATTTGAAGAACGACACAGCGGCTTTAGATGAGGTGACAGCCCTGCTAAGCGATTTAAAAAAGGCATGGGATAGCATACGCCCCGACACCTTGCAGGCAAACCCTATGCAGGCGATGCCTGTGCAAGCCGTAGCACAGGCTAAAACGCATTTGGTCTATAGCAGGGTATAAGAAAATGAATACTTCCATCGTCATTACTCAATACGAATCCCTTTCCGATCTGACTAGCCAGATGCGCGATGCGGCTGTGCAAGGTGAATGGGATAGGCTGGCAGGCATTCAACTGCAATGCAGCGAACAGGTCGCGGCCATGCGACCTGTAGATGCAACGACAACATTAGATGAATCAAGTCGGCAACGTAAAATTCATCTGATTAAAAAAATTCTGGCGGATGATGCCGAGATACGCAATCACACTGAAGTTTGGATGGAACAATTGCAGCGCATTATGCAAAATAATCGCCAAGAACGGCGCTTGCTACAGATATACGGGCATTCCTGAGAAATTAAGCTTACGAGTTGGGCAAGCCCAGATGCAAAGGGGTTCGATCTTGTCATTGACTGCCGTTCTTCGCTACTGGCGGTTCATGGTGCTGCTCAGGCATCATATTTTCTCTGATTTCCCCATTAACTCAAGCCATAGTTTTGTTATCATTCGTGCTGGTTTTTGATGACGCAGCTTTGATAACCCGGTTTTTGTAACCGGAAACTTTAAACATGGAAAAAGAAGTCCCACTTAAAATTGAAATATTCCCCAGAGCGGATAATGAAAATTATCGCCTGACTTCGGCAAAAGAAATTGAATTCGTTTTGCATCACATCGCCGAAAGAGGTGCGCGGGTCGCGCTGTATTACGGCAATGTGAATGAATTCATACTGACCACGGTGCTGGAGGTGAATGACCAAGGTTTGTGGCTGGAGCAAAGCCGAAACAGCACAGAAAGTCGGCGCATTGCCCAAAGCAGAAAACTGGTTTTAGTCAGTTCTCATTTGCAAGTCAAGGTTCAATTCACTGCCCATCAAGTCAGTGAGGTGCTGTATCAAAATTTTCCGGCTTTTTATCTCCCACTTCCTGAAAGTATTTATCGCCTACAACGGCGCGAGTATTACCGCCTGATTACTCCAGTGATTGATCCGCTATGTTGTGTGATTGCCGCAGGAAAGCTGCAAAAAAATCAGCCGCGTGAATTCTCCATTATGGACATCAGTGGCGGCGGTGTTGCCTTGACTTGTGCCGAGACAGATACCGAACTTGTTCTCGGCCAGAAATATCCAAATTGCCGGATAGAGCTGCCAGAATTTGGCGAGATAAGTGGAACGATAGAGGTGAGAACGCTAGTTTTATTGACCTCGGCCACTGGCCAAATACGCAAGCGCGCTGGCTGTCAATTCAGCGACCTGGACAGTCAATCCATTTTGTTGCTGCAACGCTATGTGACCAATATGCAGCGTGAAAAATCTAAGCTATAAAAACTGCTTTGCGAATTTAACCGCGCGTATTCGACTGTATCTCAAACTGTGCCAAATCCACCAGCGGCTGCGGTTTCCAGCCGCGCTTGCGCTGCTCCGCCACGACATTGGTAAATATCCCGCCGCGTACATAGAATTTTGCAGTGAGGCGCATGAAGCGCGGTTGGGTAGCAGCAACCAGATCATCGAGGATGCGATTGGTAACATCTTCGTGAAAATGGCCTTCGTTGCGGAACGACCAGATATACATCTTGAGACTTTTCAATTCCACGCATTTTTTATCGGCGATGTAATCAAGGATCAGGGTGGCGAAATCAGGTTGGCCGGTCTTGGGACATAAGCAGGTGAACTCTGGAATTTCCATATGAATATGGTAATCGCGCCCGGGATTGGGGTTGGGAAAGGTTTCCAGTTCTTTGACAGGCATGGATTTTTTTGGTAACACTTGGGTGGGGGAGGAACGCATTTTGAAATGCCCTGTTTGAAATGTTAAAGGGGTCGGTTAGAATGCGCTGCATTATAACGTCTGGCTAATCCAAATTGCGCCTTTCTCACATCAAGCTGGCCGGTTTTAAATCCTTCGTTGATCCGGCGCACATCGCGCTGCCGGGGCAGATCGTCGGCATCGTCGGCCCTAATGGTTGCGGCAAATCGAACGTCATTGATGCCTTGCGCTGGGTGTTGGGCGAATCGAAAGCCTCGGCCTTGCGCGGCGAATCCATGCAGGATGTCATTTTCAACGGTTCTGATAAGCGCAAGCCAGTGTCGCGCGCCAGCGTTGAGTTGATTTTTGATAACAGCTTGGGCAAGGCTGCCGGTCAATGGTCTAGCTATGCTGAAATCTCGATCAAGCGCGTGTTGCAACGCGATGGCGATTCCTCCTACCACATCAATAACCAGCACGTCAGACGTAAAGACATCACCGATATTTTTATGGGCACCGGCTTGGGGCCGCGCGCTTACGCCATCATCGAGCAGGGCATGATCTCGCGCATCATCGAAGCCAAGCCGGAAGAGTTGCGCGTGTTTTTGGAAGAGGCAGCAGGGGTATCCAAATACCGCGACCGTCGCCGTGAAACCGAGTTACGCATTGCCGACACGCGCGAAAATTTGTTGCGCGTGGACGACATTCTGCAAGAGTTGGGCAAGCAGCTTACCCATCTGACCGAACAGGCCGAAGTGGCCAAACAATATCGTGCGCTGGAAGCGCAGCGTGACACCACGCAACATTTGTTGTGGCTGGTGAATAAGCGCGAAGCCGAGACGCGCCGCGCGCGCTTTGCATTGGCCGCAGAAAAAATTAAAACCGAACTGGAAGCCGAAACGGCGCGCTTACGCGAACTGGAAAGCCAGTTGGAGAGTGTGCGTAGCGGTCATTATCAGCTTTCCGATGCACTGCATGCCAAGCAGGGCGAACTGTATGCCACCAACGCCGAGATTGCGCGGCTGGAGCAACACATCACTCACCTTAACGATCAACGTGCGCGCTTGACCCAGCGGTTGACCAACGACCAATTGCAGATGGAACAACAGCGCGGCCAGTTGCAAGGCATACAAACTTTGCAAACGCATTGGCAGCAACAGCAGCAAGAAGCTGCGTTCAAGGTTGAGGGCTGCGAAAATCGCGCCTCAACAGAAACACTGCATTTGCCACAAGCAGAAGAAGCGGCGCGCACGGCACAAGAGCGCCACAACGCCGCGCAGCGCGAACAGTTGGTCGCCCAGCAACAATTGCAACTGGCCGAGTCGCAAGGCGCTAACATCCAGCGCAATATGCAGCAGCTGGACTCACGGCGTTCTCGCCTGCTGCTGGAACAGGATAATTTAGCGCCCGCGAATACGGCGGCGTTGGCGCAGGCTCAGCAGCAATTGGCCGAGATAGAAACCGAGCGCAGTACACAGCAACAGCAATTAGCACAGTTGCAGGAGCAACTCCCGGCAGCTGATTCGGCACGAAAAAATGAGCGTCAAACAACGCAGGAATTAGAGCGACAACTGGCGCAAGTAGAAGCGAAGCTGGCCGCATTGCAACAGCTTCAACACCAGGTTGATAACGACCAGAACCTGAAGCGGTGGTTGGTCAAACATCAGTTGGATCAAATGCCGCGTTTATGGCAATCCATCAACATTGATGCGGGCTGGGAAGATGCGCTGGAAGCCATATTGCGTGAGCGTCTTAACGCCATTAGCTTGGCTGGTTTGGAGCAAGCCACAAGCTGGGCCGATACGCCACCGGCCAAACTGGCGGTGTTTGCCGATGCAGGTCGGGATTCATTCCGACAGGACAATGACGTCGGGATGAATGCCGACTTGCACCCGCTGCTAAGCTACGTGCGCTGCCAGAACGATCAAGCCGCCGCAGTGTTGGCAGACTGGTTGTCCGGCGTTTATACCGCTGCAACACTCACTCAAGCATTGGACATGCGCGCGCGCTTGCCCGCAGGTGCATGGTTGGTGACACCGCAAGGACATCTGGTCGGCGCGCACAGTGTGTTATTTCACGCGCCAGATAGTCAGGTGCATGGCGTGTTGGCAAGGCAACGCGAGATTGAGCGCTTGCAGCAAGAGGCGCAGCAACAGGCGACGACGGTGGAGCAGGGTAAGCGTCAAGTAGTGCAGGCCGAAGAAAATTATCATGCTATCGAAAGCCGCATTGCACCGCTGCGTACTGCGGGCAGCGAATTACAGCAGCGCCAGCACAGCATGCAGGTGCAGATACTGAAATTGACCCAGGCCAACGAGCGCAGCCACGAACGCGCCGCGCAGATTGCACAAGAGCTACATGAATTGACCGAGCAAGTAGATGTCGAGCAGAGTCAGCAGCGTCAAGTCGGCGAGCGCATGGATATTCTGCGCGAGAACATGGCGGTGCAGCAAGCTGCAAGCGAAGAGGTGAGGCAGCAAGCAGCGGCACAGGAATCTGCGCTGCGCTTACAGCGCGAACGAGCGCAAGTGGCGCAGCACGAATTGCAGGAAGCCCGTTTTTTTGCCAAGACTTGCGCCGAGAAAATTGCTGATCTGGAGCACAACCTGAAGCAGATCGGTGACACGTTGGCGCAATTGGAGCAAGCGCTGGTGCGTAACCGCGAGGAACTGGCGCAGATAGACGACAGCGCCAGCAAGCAGCAGTTGCAAGAAGCACTACAACAACGTCAACTGCGTGAACAAGCGCTGGCCGAGGCGCGTAATGGGCTGGAACAGGCCACCGCTAATCTACAAAAGCTAGAACAAGAGCGCATGTCATGCGAACAAAAATTGCACCCCTTACGCGAAAAGTCTAGCGAGCTCACGCTTAAGGAGCAAGAAGCGCGGCTGCAATTTGAGCAATGGACTACACAGTTGCAAGGCGTGGATGAAGCTGCGCTGTTGCCGTTGCTGGAGACAGGAAATGCCAAGCCGAACGCGCTGCAACAGGAGCTGAACGGATTGAACGATAGCATTACGGCGCTGGGCGCGGTCAATCTGGCGGCGCTGGAAGAGTTGCAGGCAGCGCAGGAACGTAAAGCCTACCTAGATGCTCAAGCAAAAGACTTGAATGAAGCGATGGCCACGCTGGAAGAAGCGATACGGCGCATAGATAAAGAATCGCGTGAACTCTTGATGGCTACTTACAACGAGGTGAATCGCCATCTGGGGGAGATGTTCCCGGTGTTGTTCGGCGGCGGCGAAGCGCGTTTGATTTTAACTGGCGAGGAAATTCTGGACAGCGGTGTGCAAGTGATGGCGCAACCACCGGGCAAGAAGAATGCCTCGATTCATCTGATGTCGGGCGGCGAAAAAGCGCTGACCGCGATTGCGCTGGTATTTTCTTTGTTTCAACTCAACCCAGCGCCGTTCTGTTTGCTGGACGAAGTGGATGCGCCACTGGACGATACCAACACCGAGCGTCTGTGCAATCTCATCAAAAAAATGGCGCAGCATACTCAGTTCATATTTATCAGTCACAACAAGCTCACTATGGAGCTGGCGCAGCAACTGGTCGGGGTAACCATGCAAGAACGCGGCGTTTCGCATGTGGTGGCGGTGGATATCGAAGAGGCCTTGCGCTTGAGCGATGACAGCGCGATTGCTGCGTGAAAAAATCTATTTGCAGTGCTTGCTAATTCCTTTTTGCGCTTCTTCCAGTTGTTTTTCTCGCGTGGCATCGTCCATATAGATTAACTTCCCATCACTGTCGTAAGTGGAAATGCGCAGAGAATTTTGTAGCGTCAGCAAATTGCTTCTGGCATCTTTGCAATAGCGTTGCTTGGCTTGGTCAACTTCCTGTTGTTTGGCTTCCTTCTGCTCCATTTCCTCTTTGTCTTTTTGTGATTTTTTTAGTTCCACCTCGCGCTCAGCCACAGATTTTTGCATAACAATATCGTTTTCTGCCGGGGGAGGCGCGTTGACCGGAGTCATATTGACATTGGCAGGGGCGGGCTGATCCGAATAATGAACCCGGTTGTTTTCATCCACCCATTTATTAACGTCCGCATACACGTTAAGAGTAAGCAGGGTGAGTAATGACTGTAAAATGATGAGGCAGAATTTCATAACCAGCTCTCCGTTTTTTCTGTATTTTTGATGCGCGACATTAGTATAAATTAAATACACAAATCTTTCTCTGTTCAGCTAGATGCCACAAATATACCGCAACACTAGGCTACCCTAAATCATGGCAGATAGGGCATAATGCCCCCATTGAAATTATTCTTTTCCTCCAAATAAATCATTTGGTGCGGGATTAATCAGTTTAATTCTATCTCTATGTTTAAAGATGATATCCAGCCAACAAAGTTGGGGTTTAATTTAGAAGTGGCATAAGGGCACATAGTATGTCGAACCACCCAGCCGAGACAGGTATTAATCTCGACTATTATCGGGCAGATAAAAATCAAGAGCTTGTGCTCAAGATGTTCAACGCCTATTACCGGGCACACCAGCACTCCGGCAAGTTGTTTGATGAAGCGCCCAGCTTTTTTCTAGTCAGGCCGCAAGCTCTGGTAAGTGGGGTAGCCGCGAGTCGAGCCTCCGACAAATTGATCCTGGATGACTGCATCCAGCGAGCCACCGCCCGTAATGGCTATATTGGTGTTTTTAAAAATCTCAATCCAAAGTTGCAATACTACTGGTTGGAGTTGTTGGTCATGCCTTTTGAACTCAGCGATCCGGTTACTGAAAATAATAAAGGGCATTTTTTTTTCTTGCTCAGCCACTTTGTGGAATACGCCAAGCAAAATCCCAAAATGTATGGCGACCTGACTGCAGAGCTTGATTCCGATAAGGATCTAGCACTCATGCTCAAGGAAATTATTAAACTGGGCAGCAAGCTGCATCCCATGTTGAAGATTTACTCTGAGGAACAACTCGTTTCTTTTAATCGGAGTTGGCCTCCAGTAGAAGTCAAAAAACTGTTGGAATCACTTAAGGAAAATGACCAGGAATGGTGCGAGTTATTCTTTGAATGTTTGGTTTATGTCATGGGGCGCAAAGCCAAAAGTTGATCCGTACCACTTTAATTTGAAATTTAGTCGAGGCCGCATTGCCATGAATATCACCCGAACAGCATTAACTTTTGACGATGTCCTGCTAGTACCCGCACACTCTAACGTGTTGCCACGCGAAGTGAGTTTACGTACCCAGCTTACTCGCAATATCACACTAAACATTCCGTTGTTGTCCGCCGCTATGGATACCGTGACCGAAGCGCGCCTGGCCATCGCGCTAGCTCAAGAGGGTGGCATCGGTATCGTCCACAAAAACATGAGCGCCAAGGCTCAGGCGAAACAGATCTCCAAAGTTAAACGCTTCGAAAGCGGAGTCGTCAATGATCCCATCACGGTTACGCCCGATATGGCGGTGCGAGAGGTAATGAATCTCACGCGCCTACATAAAATTTCCGGCTTGCCAGTGGTGCAGGGCAAGCAGGTGGTGGGCATCGTCACTAACCGCGATTTGCGTTTTGAACATAATCTGGATCAGCCTATTCAGAACATTATGACCAAGCGTGAGCGGCTTATCACCGTCAAGGAAAATGCCAGCCGCGAAGAGGCGCGCGCCTTAATGCACAAACATCGCATCGAGCGCGTGTTAGTGGTGAATGATGCGTTTGAATTGTGTGGGCTGATTACCGTCAAGGATATTCTGAAATCCAGCGAACACCCGCAAGCATGCAAGGATAAGTTGGGGCGTTTGCGTGTGGGAGCAGCGATTGGCGTGGGGGAAGGTACGGATGAGCGAGCTACGCTGTTGGTCGAGGCGGGCGTGGATATACTGATAGTTGACACCGCCCATGGCCATTCGCAAGGTGTGTTGGATCGCGTGAAATGGGTTAAGAAAAACTTTCCGAATGTGGATGTGATAGGCGGAAATATCGCCACGGGTGCGGCGGCCAAAGCCCTGCTGGATCACGGTGCGGACGGCGTGAAGGTGGGCATAGGTCCAGGTTCTATTTGCACCACGCGCATGGTGGCGGGCGTTGGTGTGCCGCAAATTACCGCCATCCAGAATGTGGCTGAAGCCCTGCTGGGGTCGGGTGTGCCATTGATTGCAGACGGTGGCATACGTTATTCCGGCGACATTGCTAAAGCGATTGCAGCGGGCGCGCATGTGGTAATGCTGGGCGGTTTGTTTGCTGGCACTGAAGAAGCGCCCGGCGAAGTTGAATTGTTTCAGGGGCGCTCCTATAAATCCTATCGCGGCATGGGTAGCTTGGGCGCGATGCAGCAAGGTTCCAGCGACCGTTACTTTCAGGACGACGAAGACAATCTGGATAAGTTGGTGCCAGAAGGCGTGGAAGGGCGCGTACCGTACAAGGGCAGCGTGTTAGCTGTGATACACCAGTTAATGGGCGGCTTGCGTTCCAGCATGGGCTACCTCGGTTGCCCAGAAATTTCTGCTATGCACAGCAAAGCAGAATTCGTACAAATCACCGCTGCTGGCATACGCGAATCGCATGTGCATGATGTGCAGATCACCAAGGAAGCACCGAATTATCATATTGAATAGGATACGGGATACGGGAACAGCCAATCGTCGTTCCTGAATCCTGAATCCTGAATCCTAAAAAATGTCCCATAAAAAAATCCTCATCCTCGATTTCGGCTCTCAATACAGCCAACTCATCGCGCGCCGTGTGCGTGAAGCGCATGTTTATTGCGAACTCCATTCTTACGATGTGAGCGATGAATTTATTCGAGCATTCCAACCCAGCGGAATTATTCTTTCTGGTGGCCCGAATTCTGTTACTGAAGGCGACACCCCGCGCGCGCCGCAGATCGTATTCGATCTAGGCATACCCGTGCTGGGCATTTGTTACGGCATGCAGACTATGGCCGCGCAATTGGGTGGGGCGGTTGAGAACGGCTTGGTGCGCGAATTCGGTTATGCCGAGATACGCGCGCAGGGACATTCGACATTGCTGCGCGACATTCAGGACAGGAGCAACGCGCAAGGCCACGGGCTGATAGATGTATGGATGAGCCACGGTGACAAGGTGACCAAGCTGCCGCCCGGCTTCAAGGTGATTGCCAGTAACGCTACGACACCTATTGCTGGTATGGCAGACGAAGCACGGCATTTTTACGCGCTGCAATTTCATCCAGAAGTCACTCACACCGAGCAGGGAAAGGCGATGTTGAGCCGCTTCGTGCATGACATTTGCGGCTGCGCGCAGGACTGGAATATGCCGGATTATGTCGGCGAGGCGGTGGCAAAAATTCGCGCTCAAGTAGGCAAAGATGAGGTGATACTCGGCTTGTCCGGCGGCGTGGATTCCTCGGTGGCGGCGGCGTTGATACATCACGCTATCGGCGACCAACTGACGTGCGTGTTTGTGGATAACGGCTTGTTGCGTTTGAACGAAGCCACACAAGTGATGGAGACTTTTGCTAAAAATCTACAGATGAAGGTCATACACGTTGATGCCAGTGTCGAGTTTTTACATCATCTGACTGGGGTGTCCGACCCTGAGCAAAAACGCAAAATAATCGGGCGGGAATTTGTTGAAGTATTTCAGCGCGAAGCTAAAAAATTACCGCTGGCCAAATGGCTGGCGCAGGGCACGATTTATCCAGACGTGATCGAATCCGCTGGCGCAAAAACCAAAAAAGCCCACACCATCAAATCGCACCACAATGTAGGCGGATTACCGGAAAGTCTGCACCTGAAATTACTAGAGCCGTTGCGCGAATTATTCAAAGACGAAGTGCGCGAACTCGGTGTGTCACTTGGCTTGCCGCACGACATGGTGTATCGCCATCCCTTCCCCGGTCCCGGCCTGGGGGTACGCATACTCGGCGAAGTAAAAAAAGAATATGCTGACCTGCTGCGTCGTGCGGATGCCATTTTTATTGAAGAGCTACATGCTTCCGGTTGGTATGCAAAAACTTCGCAGGCCTTCGTCGTATTCCTGCCAGTTAAATCAGTAGGCGTAATGGGCGATGGCCGTACCTACGAATGGGTAGTGGCATTGCGCGCCGTGCAGACGCAGGATTTTATGACCGCGCACTGGGCTGAATTGCCACATGCTTTGTTAGCCAAAGTTTCCAATCGCATCATCAACGAAGTGCGCGGCATTAACCGCGTGGTGTACGATATATCTGGTAAACCACCTGCTACGATAGAGTGGGAATAGCGCCTGGTAGGCTGCCGCCGCAACCAGAATACGCTATGACAGTGGGGCATCACCTTTAGTACACAAATTTTAACGTATGCTGTGCCCCGGCATGAGACAACTTCGGGGTTGTAAGCCAAGCTCACAAGCGGAGGTAAGCAAACATGGTGCTACCCGTTCTATACATTATGCAAAGTATATTGTGCAACTCCGGTCAGAGCCAGCCATGAAAGTCCCGCTGCCTGATAACGAAGCACACCGTCTCGCGCTTCTGCGCGATTACAATGTGCTGGACTCGCTGCCAGAGCAGGTTTTCGACGATCTGACTCTGCTGGCAGCACAGATTTGCCAAACACCCATCGCCCTGATCTCGCTGATTGACGAAGACCGTCAGTGGTTTAAATCAAAAGTAGGATTAAGCACCACAGAAACTTCGCGCGATATTGCCTTTTGTGCCCATGCCATTCTCAATGCGGACGAAGTGATGGAGGTGCGTGACGCGCAACTCGATCCGCGCTTTTTAGACAATCCCCTGGTTACCAGCGACCCGCACATCCGTTTTTATGCGGGTGCGCCGTTGATCACACAGGACGGTCTGGCGTTGGGAACGCTGTGCGCAATTGACCGCGTGCCACGCGAGTTAAGTCATGAGCAGAAAGCCGCGCTGAGTGCGCTAAGCCGCATGGTGGTGGTACAGCTCGAACTGCGCCGTGCTGCACAGCGCCAAGAGGATGAAAAACTGTCACGCACATCAGACCATGCAGGCAAGAAAAAATTGGCGCTGGAAAATACCACGCTGGCTACTTTCTGGGTGGCTGCATTGGCGCTGCTTATCGTTGGCGTCATTTCGATTAGCAGCCTGTTCGATCTGGGTCGGCAGGTGGATGCAGTGCAGCAAACTTTTCAGGTCATTGAACAGACTGATCGCATGTTGATCAATATGGTTGATGTCCAGAGCGGACAACG